>JBBRJI010000211.1:0-8564 GCA_038219625.1 Pirellulales bacterium
GCTTAACCTTGAGCCTCAATGAAGCCTTGGACGGCAGTCAAGGTGGGCTTCGAATGGAGATAACTGCATACGAAGGAGAAGACGGAGCAAGCGAAAAGGCAGCCCTCGGGCAATCGTTTGGTCACGGCACTCAGGTTGATAGCATGTCCACAGAGCTTCACATTCTGAGTGATCCATTTGAACAACAAAACCCACTGCCGAATCATGATTTATTGGTAAGAATAGCCAATTTGTCTGGAGGCAAGGTTTTGGAGAAGCCGGAAGAGCTGGCAGAACTGCTACAAACCCGTCGAACGATCGAATTGGAGTCGATCCAATCACAAGAACCAGCATGGAGTGGGTGGTGGCTTTGGTGCCTGTTGGGCATACTATTAACGTCGGAGTGGATTGTCCGACGATTGAGTGGATTCGCATGAGACCAACGTCGCAAAGCCATAGAAATTAGAATTCTTTTTTCAATTTTTGAAATAATCGAAGTACCCAAAACCATGATTTCACGTGATGTAACTACGGCCGAACTTGCGATCTTGGAGGAGCTATGGGCATGTGAACGGTCGACCGTCAAGGACTTGGCGCAAAAGCTCTACGGTGCATCGACCGCATCGGATATTGCCACAGTCCAAAAGCTCTTGGGGCGATTGGAAGCCAAACAATGCGTTGGGCGTGACCGTGAGCAGTGGCCGCAGGTGTTCTTCGCGACCATTGTGAGGGACGAGTTGATTGGTGAACGGCTGCAAGCGACGGCGGACGATCTTTGCGAAGGCGCGATGGGGACGTTGCTGACTCATTTGGTGCAGTCAAAACAATTGAATTCTCGGGAACGCCAAAGGCTTCGCAAACTGCTTGATGAACTTGACGAAAAGAAGAAATAGCTATGGTGTTCGCTTCATCGCATTGGTTGGTTTGGCTAGGACAAGCGATTGTCAGTAATTTGATTGTTGCGTCGTTACTTGCCATCATCGCAACGATAGTTGGATGGCGTCTCCGACGCCCAGCTCTCGCACATGGACTTTGGGTTTTGGTGCTGGTAAAGCTCGTGACGCCGCCGCTCGTAACCGTCACGGTCCCCGTACCAGGCTGGATGGATTTTTCGCATCTTGCGACAGTATCACAATCGACAAGTATCGCGATACAAGAACTCGCCGGAACACAGGATCAAAAAGACACTTCACTGAGTGGGGCAATTGGGCTGCAGACATCGCGACGAACGGTCGAAAGGGGATTGCCCGCAGTAAGTCAGACAGCATTGGTGGGCAACATCAGCTTTTGGCTGACGAACATGCTTTTGCTCTTATTGGCGTCTTGGTTTATCGTTGCTCACTTTTTGATGATGCGGTCTCTGCTTCGCTCGATCCGCTTCGCGCGCGTTTTGCAGGCGGAGGGGAGGGAGTGTGCGGAGGCAACAAAGTTGGGCCTGCAAATGGCTGAGGCATCTGGTATCGATCAATGTCCCCGCATTCTATTGGTTTCCGCTAATCTGTCTCCAATGTTGTTCGGATTCAGCCGATGGGCAACCATTGTCGTTCCAAGTCGGCTATGGGACGGATTAGATAATGCACAAAGAAGTGCGATGCTAGCGCATGAACTGGCGCATTACAAGCGAGGGGATCATTGGGTTCGTGGACTTGAATTGGTGGTTGGAAGTCTGTTCTTTTGGTTCCCTTTAGTGCGAATCGCGAGAACACAAATCGAGCGTATGGAAGAGACTTGCTGCGATCTGAATGCAGTGGAAGCGTTGGATCAAGATAGGCGATTGTATGCGGAATCGCTCTTGCAGGTCGTGGATTACATCAGCCAACGTGGTGGTAGGATGCCGGGGCTGGCTAGCGGTATGCGGCCGACGATCACCCTGGAAGAGCGGTTGCGTTCCATTATGAACAATCAGGCGACAGGCAGGATGAGACAACGCCACCGATCGCTTCTCGGTGCGTTGGCGTTGCTCGTGGTTCTGCTTCATCCATTGGCTTCTGCCTCTCCCAATTCGCTCAATGCCAGACTTACATCCAGCAGTATCGAAGGCGAGAGAACCGCAGGAGCGATCACCGATGTGACTACATCGCCGCGAGAGGCTCGATTGAGCGGTCCGTTGCCTGAAGCGCCGCGAGGCTGGTGGAATGAAAAGCAAAACACAAGTGTGATTGGTACCTTGGCCGTTGCGTCGGAACCCAAGATGCGTCTCAGTTTCAATCCTGGCGTTTCCATTGAAGTGATCTATTCGGACGAATCTTTGCATCCCTTAGCTGAATCGGCGCCAACGGCCATGGCAACATTGCATCACGCTGCTCGATTGATCGTCGGCAACAACAAAGGAGATATCCGAATTTGGGACGTTGAGTCGCAGCAAAGTGTGTCCTGGATTGGTCATCACGAAGGACCCGTCACGACCCTTTGTTATCATCCGAAGTTCGGCCTTTTGTCCGGAGATGGCAATGGTTTGATGCTTCAATGGGAGATTCAGTCAGGTGCAATACAAAATAGTTTGTCTTTGCATCGGGGTCCGATTCAGTCCATTCGGTGCAATAGGGCTGGCGATCAAATAGCAATCGTCTTTGGAGATTGGAGAAACAACGAGTCGTCCCGTTTGGTTTTTCTGGATTCATCGAAATGGATTGTCACGAACACAATGGACGTGCCTGCGGCAGTGGCTACCCTCTTCGAGCGAGATGGCAATTGGCATGCAGTTGATTGGCTGGGTTATGTTTATCCGTTTCCGTTCCAGCAAAAGATGGGTCGTATTCCAAAGGTCGATGTTTCTGCTCTTTCCTTTGCACAAGATGCTACGATCCCCGATCTGCAGAGCGTTCCGTTAGAGATTTCTCCTCTTCCATTCCTCCTGGACTTCGAATTATGAAAAATCGCTTTCTTTGCAATTGCTGTTTGTGTTTCATGTTAGCAGGTTGGATGATTCCAACTGTTTTGGTTTCGTTAGCTCAAGAACCAGCGACTGTATTGCGGGTCACGGCGCCACCTAAAGCTTCTGAGGGCATGAGTGGTTATACGCCAGAAAAGCTGCAAAGCTTTTTTCGAAGTGAAGTCGCCAGTTATGAAATGAAGGTCGCGAACACAGATCGGAAACTCACTCTTCGAGAAAACCCAATCCTGAATTGGCACAACCCGGAGCGGTTACTGGAACAGGGCCTTCTCTTTGTGTGGATGGATGGAAATCGCCCCGCAGTACTCGGTTCGGTCTTTACGTACCAATACAACAATAGGCCTCGCCTAAAGCATGAAGTCACTTCGGTCGCTTCCAATGCATTGAATGTGACCTTGGGTGGAGAAGAAGTGTGGCGACCGGAGGCGGCGGAGCTAGTAGGAACGGTGGTTGCCGAAAACGCTAAGCCCGCAGCGAAAGCATCAATGCGACTTACTCAGATGCGATCGATTGCCCGCGATCTTGTTGGAAAACACCTTCCTCCAAACTTGCCACCTGCAGAGCTTCGCTTATTGCCTACTCCTTTGATTCAATATCAAGCTCAGGAGCATGGAATTATCGATGGCGGATTGTTTGCATTGGCTGTTGGCACAGACCCAGAGATTATCGTGATGATTGAAGCGAGAAAAGTTGGTGACATAAGCAAGTGGCATCTCGTTGCATTTCGATCGCATTTCGATGCTCTTGAAATGAGCTATAAAGGAACGCGGGTTTGGAATGCACCTTCGGTACCGGAGCTAGCTTTCTCAGGACCATTGCAAATGCCTTTTGCAAAGAAATCCTACTTTACCTTTGCACCATCAAAGCCACTGCCGCCAGCGGAGGCACTCAAATGATCGACACTTCTCGCCGATCGCCACCAACTGGTTCCAAGGCTCTGCCTTGGAACCCAATGAATTGCAGGCTCTGCCTGCCGATGCTGCGATTATTCGCTTTCGGCCCGCGTCGCGATGCGAGGCAGAGCCTCGGGAGCAGTGCGTTCCCAGGCGGAGCCAGGGAACGAGAATTAGGAATGGTGGCGATGAGCGAGAAGTCTCAAATGATCGCTCCATTGATTTCACGGGTACCGCGGCTCATACAACGATTCTTAATCGCAGTGGGTTTTTGTCTGCTGCATTCAATACAGGGTATCGCGGACGACGCTGTTGCGAAAGCAGAGCCGATGCCGTCGTCTGTTATCACATTGCAAAATGCAGATTTCAATCGCTGGATGGTGGTCCTGTGTTCACTAGGTGGAGACGAGGAGCATGAGGAAAAACTGACATTAGCGGTCGAGCAGTTGGTTTCCTCCGCGGGGCCGGTCTTTGGAGTAAAACCGGAGCACATTCGTGTTCTGCTAAGCAGCAGGGAAATGACAAAAAAGATTGCTGTTTCGAAAGCCTGTGATCGAGGTTCATTGGTCGAACTCGCTGCCGATTTATCCGTGTCTTCCGACAGTCAATCGCAATATTTTTTCTTCGTGATTGGACACTCACACTTGGATGGTCGCAGTTGTCAGTTCAATATTACGGGGCCTGACATCGACCAATTGGACTATGCAAAGTTGTTCGGAAAGCTTCCCGGCAAGGAACAGGTCCATTGGATCGGACTGCCTGCCAGCGGCTACTGGATCAAACCGCTGTCTGGTGCGAATCGTACGATCATCACTGCAACGGAAGCCGACCTTGAGATTACAGCGACTGAGATGCCATTTGCTCTCGGAGGGATCTTGGCGGGAACAGCCGAGCACGCCAAATTGGAGGACATTGACAAGGACGGTAGGCTGACACTCTTGGACTTGTACTTAGCCGTTAACATCGAGGTGCACCAAAGTTTTGTGACGCAGGACTACCTGCCGACGGAACATGCTCAGTTGGACGATAACGGTGATGGGCGCGGAGCCGAATTGCAAGTGCCCTACTTGCCGAGAAAAGAAGGGGAGCGTTCCGCGAGGAAAACGATTCAAAAGGTTCTCGACGGCGAACAGGCCCAACGTGTTTTGCTTGGGATGTTTCCGACAAAGAACTGAAAAACTTGCAAAGCGGTCGCCTTGACGCCCAATAATCCACCCTAGGCAGTCACGCTGAAAGTCGTTTAACAACAGCCATATTCTTGTTCTGGCTGTAGAAAGAGCCGTAGCGCCAGAATTTTCGAAGTCGCCGAAAGCCTACGCGGCTTCCGCTACGCAAGAACCCCAACTCTTAGGCTGGATATAGCACTAGCTGCTACATTGGAGATACAATAGTGGTGCTGGCCAAGAATTGTCGAAAATTGCGAGACTTGTGGAATACCCTTTATCGCTAGGTGAGTTGTGTCGTTGGCAACTGTTTCTCCTTCACTTCAAAACAGCCGTTCACTTGAACGGCGGCGTTTTCTGAATGGCCTCGGGATGGGCTTGGGAGTGACAGCCTTGCAAACGCTCGAATCAAGCCGTCTCTTTGCGGATTTTCCTAAAAAGCGATCGCGATTAATCGATCCGTTGAATCCATTCGCGGCGAGAGCACCGGACTTTGCCCCTCGTGCCAAATCGGTCATCTTCCTATTCATGGTCGGTGGTCCCTCCCAAGTGGACACCTTTGACTACAAACCGACCTTGCAAAGTCTGCATGGCAAGCCGGTTCCTGAGGCGATTCGCAAAGCGGTCGAAGCGACACGGCATGCAAATGTTTTTCACGGTTGCAAAACTGAGCTCATGGCCAGTCCTTATCAATTCGCGCAATATGGTCAATCGGGAACTTGGGTCAGCCAGTTGTTCCCGCACATGGCCAAGCATGTCGATGACATAGCCTTGATCTATTCCATGCAATCGGACTCCAACAACCATGCGCCTGCTAGCTATCAATTGCACACGGGTGATGTTCGGGGTGGCAAGGCCAGTTTGGGATCGTGGGTGACTTATGGATTAGGGACGGAAAACACGGACCTGCCTGGCTATGTCGTGCTATTTGACGCAGGTCCGTTAGGTGGCAATGCAAACTATTCCAATGGATTTCTGCCGCCTGCTTTTCAACCGACACGTTTGCGAGATCGCGGATTACCCGTCTTGGACTTGCTCCCGCCAGGTGCATTCGCCGACGGGCAACGCCAGTCTATTGATTTGATGCAGCAGCTAAATCACCTGCATCACGCGGAGCATCCAGGCTTTGCGGAACTGGATGCGCGCATTGCCAACTATGAGTTGGCATATCGTATGCAATCCGCCGCGTTGAATATTGGGGATTTCGAGGACGAGCCAAAACACATCCACAGTCTCTATGGCCTGGATCAATCGGAACCAAGAACGCAAAGCTTTGCTCGTAAGTGCTTATTGGCGCGTCGGTTGGTCGAACGTGGCGTACGCTTCGTCCAATTGTACGACATGCCGGACAAGGACGGTTGGGACGCGCACGCCAAGTTAACCGATAATCATGATCCAAGAGCCCGATGGACAGACCAAAGCGTTGCAGGCTTGCTATCCGATCTCAAACAACGAGGGCTACTGGATTCAACGTTGGTGGTGTGGGCAAGTGAGTTTGGGCGAACACCGATGATGCAAGGTGAATTGGGACGGCAACACAACGCAGCCGGCTTCACGATATGGATGGCAGGAGGCGGTGTCAAGCCAGGCATGCGCATCGGAACCACCGATGAAATCGGTTTGATGGCCACCGATCGACCTGTTCAGTTCCGAGATCTCCACGCAACCATCTTGACCGCCCTCGGACTCAAGTTTGAGGATTTGTCATTCGAAGTCAATGGACGGGATGAACGCATCACAGGTGTCGCAGGTACTGCTAAGCCTCTCTTCGAATTGCTGGGGTAGACTTGCTTTATGTTCATTCGAATTAGACTCACTTCTTTTTTGCCGAGCCTGTTGCTGCTCATAAGCATTGACTCGTTTGCCACGGCGGATGAGGCCATTGAGTTGAGCAAGAAGGGGGTTTCGCTGTTGCGTCGCGAGTGTGTCTCATGCCACGGTCCAGACAAACAAGAAGCAAGCCTTCGTTTGGACTCTCAAGCCTTCTTGCTCTTGGGTGGTGACAATGGAACACTGCTTCCAAACTCCAAAGACGCTTCGCCCGATTCAAAACAGTCGTTGCTTTTGGAACGGATCGAGCATTCCGACGAAGAATTGCTTATGCCGCCCAAACGACGGTTGAGCGCCTCCGATACCACAACATTGAAAACTTGGGTCGAAACGGGAGCCCGTTGGCTAACCGAGGATTCACCACTCGAGTCTTCCGGGTCGATTCCAGAACCCGTAGGCAATGCGTGGTCCGATCCCAAAAACCCGATTCGAGTCTTATTCGATGGAAAGCGACTCGACCTCTGGTCACTGAAACCGATCTTGCGACCCGCGATACCCGCCGTTTTTGACGTCGCCTGGTGCCGCAATCCGATCGATTGCTTTGTCCGTGCCCAATGGGAACGAGACGGCCAAGTGCCCGCCCCAACTTCATCCGACAACGTTTTGGCGCATCGAACATCAATGGATCTGACAGGGCTGCCCCCTGATTTTGATCCGATGCAGTGCTTTGTTACCGATCCGTCACCGGACAATTACGAACGTTGGGTCGAACCGTTGTTAAGTTCACCAGCGTTTGGAGTTCACTGGGCGCGTATGTGGCTGGACGTCGTTCGATACAGCGACAGCAATGGGTTCGACTGGGACGAATTGCGACCAAGCGCATGGCGTTACCGGGACTACACGGTTCGCTCAATGAACCGTGACATTCCGTATGATCGGTTTGTGGAACAGCAGCTCGCAGGCGATGAATTGCTTAATGGCCCTCCGCACGATCCCGATGAGCAAGACAGTCTCATCGCAACGGGGTATTTGCGACTTGGTCCTCAAGACAATGCTGCGGGGTTATTCAACGAGCAAGATCGAGCGAGGTCTGAGCTCATGTCCGACTTGACGGAGACCACGGCGGGAGCCATGCTCGGCTTGACCATGTCCTGTTGTCGATGTCACGATCACAAGACCGATCCACTTTCGCACGCGGACCACTATCGACTGCGCGCGTTCTTCGCCGCTTGTCACTACGCCGATGACGTCGCCATCGACTTGCATACCGACCAGAAAGCCATTCGCAATCACAATCAAAAGCAAGACGCCGAGATCAAGCGAGTTCAAAAGTCCATCGACGAAATCGAGAGCACGGTTCTGGCCCGACAGACTGTCAAAGTGGAACCGAAAAAGAGCAAAGAACTAATGACTTCGGTCGAGCTCGAGCAAGTAGCCATGGCAGAGTCCAAGCTTAAATCGCTTAAGAAGGGCAAGCGACCGTTCACGAACGGGCTTTTGATGCACGACAAAATGGACTCGGTGCAGCCGGTATTTATCTTATTTGGCGGAGATCACCGAACACCGAAGGATGTAGTCGAACCTGGCTTTCCCTCCGTCCTGTTTCCGAACACACCGATCTTGGTCAAACCGCGTAAATCAACCACTACCGGGCGGCGTTTAACACTGGCTCGATGGATTGCTTCACGTGAAAATCCGTGGGCGGCCAGAGTCATCGTGAATCGAATTTGGCAAAATTACTTTGGGAAAGGCATCGTCGCAACACCCAACGATTTTGGAGTGACGGGGGCTTTGCCTTCGCACCCGGAGTTGCTGGACTATCTTGCGATGGAACTGATGGATTCGGGTTGGTCACTGAAACATATC
>JBBRJI010000212.1:0-8545 GCA_038219625.1 Pirellulales bacterium
AGTTTCCGTAGTGGCTGAAGCGGTTTGCTTCGCATCGATCATGATGATCGTCGGTAGACTGGGCGAGAAAGAGGCCGATGCAACGACACTCGCATTGGGTGTGAACTTGATTGCCTTTATTCCGCTGGTTGGACTCGGAACCGCCACCGGCGTGTTGGTCGCCAAGTATCTGGTACGCGAACAGGTGGCGACCGCAAAGCGCATGGTATTCAGCGGACTCTTGATTGGAATCGCATACAGTATGATTTTCGTGGTGCTGTATGGCGGTTTTCCGGATTGGATCATTTCGGTGTATGCGTTGGATACCGACCCTGAGCGCTTTGATGCGATGCGACCGCTCCTTCGACCCTTGCTTTACTTCATCGCCGGATATTGCGTTTTCGACGCGTTTCAGACCGTTTTCGTTGGGGCATTGAAGGGGGCTGGCGACACGCGTTTTGTACTAGGCGGTCATCTTTTCGCTGGGTCGACGACAATCATTGGAGGAGTCCTGGTCAATCGATGGACTGGATGGGATGGACTCTATTATTGGTGGTGGGTGATCGCAGTTTGGGTCGTGATGCTTGCGGTCATCTTTACGTTGCGGTATTTGCATGGGGGCTGGCAAACCAAGCGCGTGATAGAACCGCTGGTCGCGGACTAAGGCGAGCGGCAGAATGAGTCACACTCTCCCGGAGAGAGAAGTGAGGGTGAAGTCACTTTCCCTCTGGGAGAGACGGCCTGAAAGGCCGGAGAGGGTTTGCATCCGTTCCGATTTTCCCGTAGCGGAAGTCGCGAAGACTTTCGGAATGAGCGGGCGCCGAAACTCTTGGCGAGTTTCGCTACGACACTAATTGATCGACCGATCCTTAACCGCCGGTGGCTTGCCGTTGGTAGATAGCTTGGATCATCGATTCGGTGTCCTTGAACTTTTTGGAGCCGACCAAGGCTTGTTCGATGAGACGACGAGCGTCGGCTTCGTTGTGACCAAGCACCAGCAACGCCTGAAATGTTTCGTCGACTACGCCTGGTTTTTGTACTTCGGCCCCGGGCATTTCGCGACGTACCAACAGAGCAAACCGCGGCATTTTGCGGCGAAGGGTGGCGATGATCTTTTCCGCAGTCGCAGGTCCGATGCCTGGCAAGGTTGAAAGCGCCTTGGCGTCCTGTTGTTCAATCATCACGGCGGTGTCTTGAACGGGTCGTACCATGGCCCGCAAGGCTTTTTTCACGCCTACGCCGTCCACGGAACAGAATAATTCAAAAAAGTCGCGTTCAATGGTGGTTAAAAATCCGACCAGCTTTGGCATCAGTCGACCACCTTGGGCTGCATTCCCATCGATGTAGTGAATGGTGTGCAGCGAGATGCTTTTGCCAATATCCGCTTGCAAGTGTCGACGCGTGTACTCAGGAATGGCGACTTCGTATTCGAACGGGGGAATATTTAACGTGGCGCAATCATCGGCGAGTGTCAGCAACTGTCCAGTGACTTTGGTAATCAAAGTGGTTTCCTAGATTTTTTGAGTAATTCAGCGATCGGGCCGGTCGCGAAATGGTGACACAAGGCAATCGCTAACGCGTCTGCCACGTCGGGTGGATCCGGTACTTCTTTTAACATCAACTGCTGTTGGATAGCTAGCTGCATTTGCGCCTTGGGAGCTCGACCGTTGCCGGTCAGTAGCGATTTTACTTTGGTGGGCGCATACGAATGGACGGTCTTGCCGGAATTGGCGGCCGCCAAGCACAGAACTCCTCGGGCGTGCCCCATCAAGATTGCGGTCCTAGGCCGTTCGTAGTGCGAATAGAGCTGCTCGATAGCAACTTCTTCGATCGGCAAACTCTCGAAGACTTCCATGATCCCGCCGTAGAGTTCTTTTAATCGGGCGGCCAATGGTTGATCACGACGGATCCGAATGACCCCCGCTTCGATGAGCTGAATTTTTGCACCGCTACGTATGATTCCATAACCGGTGATGGCTAAACCGGGGTCTAAGCCGAGGATGACGCGGCTTTTATTGGGAGACGGATCCGGCATCACTCCCCGCATCCTTATTCGAAATCAGACAGGCCGCGAACTCTGCGTTGCGGATCAATAGGTACGGCCCTGCCACCGCAGGAATATTCCACGTTACCCCATCCAGGACTGGCATTTGAGCAATCTCTCGCCCTTGGCCAGAAGCGGTTGCGGGAATGAGTACCACGCGGCCATCTTCCGTTGTCACTAGGATGTGACCATTGACAATGATCGATTGCCCATGACCGTAGCGTTTTCCTCTCCATACACGCGATCCATCCTTTGGGTCGATGCACTCCAAAACTCCGTCGCTGAGCCCATAGAAGTATCCTTCAAAAGCAGTGGCGCTGGTGAATTTGGTTTTAAGTACGCGGGTGCTCTCCCATTTGGTTGCGACTTTCCAAGAAGCTGGGTTCGATTCGTCTTCGGGGTTATGGCCATTGGTGTTTAGCTCGATCAACTTGGAGCCCAGCGCATAGCCTTTTCCCAGTAGCAATCGACGGTCATCCACGGCGACCGGTTGCGAAGAACACGCGTCACCGTTGGACTTGCTCGGCCATGGAGTGGACCACAACACATTTCCGTTCTTTGGGTCATGGCCCGTAACCGACCCCTCGTTGACACAGACGATTTGTTGAGCGCCGCAAAGAGTTAATAGCACCGGTGACGCGTAGGAGATTTGCTGATCTCCTCCGGTCCAGATTTCTTTGCCTGTCTCTAAGTCAAACGCGATCAGGGATTTCAGGGAGGGTGAATCCGCTTTTCCACCAAACGGAACCACCACGCAATCATCCATTGCGAGAGGTGAGCCGCTCCGCCCCCACAGGATCGCTTTTTCCGATGTTTCTTGATCGATGCCTGCAAGCTTCATTAGATCTTGCTGCCAAATGAGCCTTCCAGTCTCAAGTTCGACGCACGAGACAATCCCCAATGCTGACTGCGCGATGACCTTGCCGCGATAGATGGTCGGTGTCGACCTCGGACCTAGGCCACCCAAGGCTTGGGTGTGACGACCCGGCGACTTGGCTCTCCAAATGACTTTGCCAGTCGTTAGCTCGAACGCCGTCAGGCTCTCCTGGTCATCTAATTGTTCTAACGTAATCGCCAGCCCACTACGAATCGCAAAGCTAGACCAACCTGCACCGATCGGAATTTTCCAAACGACCTCCGGCAGTTGTCTGTCCCATGAAGTTGAGAACTCCTGGTTCTGAATGATTCCGTTGCGGTCCGAGCCCAAAAACTGAGTCGATTCGAATGGGATGGAAACGGACGCCCGAGAGGGAACGACTTGGCTATCGATCGTCGAATTGGAATTGGCATTCGGAGTCGACTTTTTGAACCAAGCGCGTGCTCGAACAACGGGAATCAATTCGCCCGTAACACCAACAATTTCGAACAGCGAAACTCCGATCGCGGCAATCAACAACGGGCCGAGCAAAAACAGGAATTTGCGTTTTCCATTTATCGCAAAACGATTCCAAATTCCAATATAGGCGACAATACATCCGATTAGGACCGTACCCGCTCCACCCATGTTTGCGAACTGGTGGTCGGTCTCGAACAGAAACCATCGGACGACCGGCACCAAAGCAAATATTCCAATGGCAACCCAAAGCAAGATAGGCAACCCCCTTGGTTGCCTACCACTTGTCCTTTTAAGCTCAGCATGACTCTTGTTATCCGCCGAGGTTTTCGAGTTAAAGTTGCTCAACTTTTCATTCCGAGGGGATATCAGACGTTAGCCGGTGGTTAAGCGGTGCGACACCACCGGAAGAAGATTCGTACCGTAAGTTTCCATCCTGAAAGGATCGCAGGATGTATGACCCTTTCAGGGTCATTCGCTTGTCCTTTCGTTGCCCGGGGGTACGCCGCTTCGCGGCGACCCCCGGCTGCTTGCTGCAATCCCTATCGGGATACCCGGCTACTTGCTGTAATCCCTATCGAGATACCCGGCTACTTGCTGTAATCCCTATCGGGGTAGAAGTGGAAGAATTACCGAGTGAAAGTCGCTCAGTTACTTAGCAATCAGTTTATTGCTGGTCTTGAGCACTTCGACGTAATCACGAGCAACGTTTAGGACCTCTTGGTTGTAGTAACTCGGATTGTAGATCTTGTTGCGTTCGGCTTTCGGGTCGATTAGCTCTTCCTCGTCCTTGTCCGATTTGAGTTCTTTTCGTCGGGCCAGGAAATCGGATTCCTTTAACGAAATAGTCTTGTCGTCTTTTTGTTTGACGTAAGCATCAATTTCTGCGAGGAGTTTCTCGAACTCAGGATTGGCTGCGATCCGTTGATCGGCGTTTTGCTGTAGCATTACTTTCATAGCGCTGTCGACCATTCGGTAGTTTTTGTGAGGTCGCGCAGGAACTTTATCAACCGGCAGCGGGTAATCCAGGTCGCTTTCGGAGATGTCCAGTTTGGCGGTGATCGATGGCAAAACCACATCGGACGATACGCCTTCCAATTGCGTCGATCTACCGTCGGGCAAGTAGAATTGTTGAATCGTGAGTTTTAGGGCTCCGTAAGACTTTTTTGTGTTTGCTCCGAACATATACGGAGCGAGGTCCATCAATGTTTGGACGGTACCTTTGCCGTGAGTTTTGGGGTCACCAACGATGATGCCTCGTCCATAGTCCTGAATGGCTCCTGCAAAAATCTCACTTGCGCTAGCGCTCATCTGACTGATTTTCACGACCAATGGCCCATCCCAAGCAACGCCTCTCTCTTCGTCCTCGAGTGACTCGATTTTACCGTCAGGCGATTTGACCTGAACGACCGAACCTTGGTCGATAAACAGTCCAGTCGTGGAAACCGATTCAGGCAGTGAACCACCGCCGTTGCGGCTAAGGTCCAATACGACCGCATCCACTTTAGATTCTCGGAAGTTTTTGAGGATCACTTTTAAGTCTGCTGTCGTGCTTCGGAAATTGGCTTTGCCTGACTTGGCACCGTCCATATCCAAATAGAAACTTGGCAGGTTAATGTAACCAACCTTAAACGGTGAGCCGTCCGCCTTGGTTCCGCTCGGGATAATCTCAGAACGAGCGGCCGAGTCTTCCAGTTTAATCAAAGCGCGGGTGATTTCGTAGACTTGGATGTCACCTGCTGCTTTGGTTTTGACATGCAATTTGACTTTGGTACCCGCTTCCCCACGGATCATCTTGACGACGTCTTTGAGCTTCATATCCTGAGTCTCGACCGGTGAGGAGCCATCGTCTTGTGCAACAGCAACGATCTGATCGCCGATCTTGATTCGGCCATCCAAATCGGCTGCGCCGCCCGCCACGAGCGTCTCGACGACGGTTGTTCCGTCATCTGGACGCAAGGTTGCTCCAATACCCTTGAGTTCGAGTTTGAGGTGAACTCCGAATTCCTCTTGCTCTTGCGGAGCCATATAAGTCGTGTGTGGATCCAGGGCACTGGTCAGCGACGTTAGATAGAGTTCGAGTAGCTCATCGACATCCATTTGGGATTTTGCGTTGTAGACCATTCGATACTGCTTATGCAGCGCTTCCTTGATTTCTGACTCGGTCTTTCCATCGGCTCGCCTCGATAGCATTAGCAGCTTGATGGTTTTGCGCCAACGATCAGTAATTTCGCTCAAATCCTTTGAGTAACCAATTTCCTTTGCATCGGAGACGATTGTTTCGGAGACTGTAAAATCATGCTGCGCGTCAATCTGCTGATGAACGATTGGAATCACTTGTTCCAGACGTTCCAAGTAGCGTTTGTAAGCAACGTAAGCGAATTTGATATTGCTGACTTTCAGCAGGTCATCCAACTTGTATTCATAAGGCTCGAACTCTTCGATGTCCGAGGCCAAAAAATAGGACTTCATCGGATCGACGTTTTTGAGAAAAATCTCGAAGCCATGAGCCGAGACTTCATCGTCGAACTTTGGATGCAGGATGTGCGCTTGTTCGACGAGCATTCTGACTGTCCGAACAACGGATTTTGTGATCGCAGGCGGCTCGTCCACTTGCGATACTCGCGGAATCTGATCGGCGGCAAGGCTGAATGATATGGCGGGTGATGCCGCCAAGAGCGAAGTGGCGAGTAAACTCAAAAACAGTTTGCGACCGGTTCTATTTCGTGTGCTTTGAATTCGCTTGCGCATAGTAATTTTCTTGCTAGGAATTGAATGTGAATCAACAAATGCGAACGGCAACCGCCCGATTTTGCGCGTGCTCTTCAAAATCGAAAGCGGAAATCCTTCCCAATCACCTTACTTTATCACACCACAATGGTAGGAAATCGGAGGTTGGAAGGCAACATGGATCTAAAACTACACAAAATGTCGTTTCCCCGGCCCCCTCCCCTGTGGTATTCGGCCACCATATCTGGAGAATTCTAGTGGGCCGGTAAGTCGCCCGGGCATTCTCGTACCTTTCGTCGTCGTTTTATTTAATTCCTATCCTGTTTTTCTTCGAACATGAGCGATCAGCGCAAACAAAAGCTGAAGTCGATCCTTTATGCGATCCGTGAGCTAGACGATTTTTCGTCGGACGGTGCAAAGCAGGTTTGTCGCGACGCAAATGCTGCCTATGTCACGAAAGTATTGAATCAACTTACGCGCGACGGTTTGCTTAGCCGGGTGGAACGAGACAAACAGGAGCTCTTTCGCTGGGTTCGCAATGCCAACTGCACTCCGGAAAACTGGATCGATAGCCAAGTTTATGGCGACCAAATCAAACAATCACCCGAACAGGATAGGCCGCGCGAACAACTGCTGCGAGACGGGGCTGCCAAACTCAACGATGCACAGCTCATCGCCATCCTGATACGCGTTGGAATTGTTGGCGAGTCCGCAATCCAAGCCGGACGAAAGCTTTCCAACCGTTTTCCTGAGGAACGTGTGGCGGCGTTGGCCGATGCCAGCTTGGCCGAATTGCGAAATATCAGCAAAACCATCCGCAAAGATAGCTACGCCCAAGTCATGGCGGGCATCGAACTGGGCCGGCGAATTGCCTCGCTAAGGGACCAGCAACCGCAAGCGCCAGACCGCATTCGAGGTTCCGATGACGCGATCCGCTATTGCATGCGAGTATTCCACAGGCTGGCAATCGATGGAAAGCAAGAGGAATTTCATATTGTCACTTTGGACACGCAACACGGACCGATCAACTCTCATTTGATCACGGTCGGAACGTTGGATGCTAGCCTTGTCCATCCTCGCGAAGTTTTCCGGGCCGCGATTCGCGACTCCGCTTCTGCTATCCTATTGGTGCACAATCACCCCTCAGGCGATCCCACTCCCAGTCGCGAAGACAAGGCAGTGACCGATCGATTGGTCCAAGTGGGTGAACTCGTCGGTATCCGTGTCCTTGACCATATTATTGTTGCCAAAGAACGCGGTCGAAGCGTTATGGCGGAAAGTTAGTTCGCTATGTTTTGCAAGTTCTACGCCTGGGCGCTCTGTTTCCAAGGCTTCTTCCTCGGTCTAACGGCGTTTGCAAAGGCTCAGCTACCCAACGAAATCAAGCCCGTTGTGGAGCCGTTTGCCATGATCGTCAGCAGCGGCTCCGACTGGATTGCTCTTGGGAAAGAAGATTTTGTCCGAGTAAACTGCAACGAAGACACATGGGTTTGGGATGGCCCAAGCGTCCATTGCACTGGCAAACCGGTTGGAGTCCTGCGTTCAGCAAAAAAATACAAGAATATTGAATTTGTGGGCCAATGGCGCCACCTATCCGAAGGAGGTAATTCAGGCTTCTTTCTTTGGACACCTGAGGATGCGCTCGCCGATTTGCCACCCAATAGACTGCCAGGTGCAGGTATCGAAGTCCAGGTACTCGACCACGGCTACACGGAGAAATACGAAAAATCATCGGGCAAGAAAGCCGATTGGTTTACGACCAACGGCGACATTTTTCCTGTGGGCAAATCCAAGCTGAAGCCGTTTCCACCCTTGTCTCCCAACGGCTCGAGAAGCTTTCCCAAATCCGACCACAGCCTCGCGACTCCAGCTTGGAATCATTACTACGTGCGGGCAGTCAATGGCGAAGTGCGTCTTTGGGTCAATGGGCATGAGGTATCGGGCGGCAATGACGCATCGCCAGCCGAAGGCTACCTTTGCTTAGAATCGGAGGGTGCGCCGATCGATTTCAAGGACATCAAAATTCGAATTTTGCCTTAATTCCTTGCTTTTAGGGTGCCGTGTTTCCAAGATGGAAAAAATTGGAACGAATTGGTATTGGGTTTAAACGACTTGGGTTTGTGTCATTACTTTTGGAGATGAATCTCATGGCTTTCCTGTCTAACCCAGTGACTATTTTTTGGGGTGCCATCGTGATTATTTCTGTGGTACCTACGCTCACGTACTATTGGCATAAGACCCGCAAAGCGGAAATGGATGCGGATCTTAAAATGCGAATGCTGGAAATGGGGATGTCCGCATCCGATATCGAACGGGTGCTTAAAGCTGAGAGTCAAGAAACAGCCACTCGGCGTGCATGAAAATAAGGTCGTTCGCATTGCGAGTTCTAGAACTATTCGCCGGAATTGGCGGATTTGCGGCCGCCTTTCCAGCCGCGGAAATCGTAAAAGCGATCGATA
>JBBRJI010000213.1:0-8538 GCA_038219625.1 Pirellulales bacterium
GGTTAGTTTCCTAACCAAACAGAGAAGTTGCGGGAGCCAGATTTGAACTGACGACCTCGAGGTTATGAGCCTCGCGAGCTACCGGGCTGCTCCATCCCGCGGCGAAATTGTATTCATTCCCGGCTCCTCGTCCACCCCTAATGCTATTCTGATCGCGACTTTTCCAGTGAATGGTGCTTCGTCGGGCGGGATGACGATGTCGGCAAGGGCCGAAGTTGAGCGACGCCCCAATTTGCGTATGAAAACGATTGGGACAATCGTTTTACAATAAAATGACAGCTTGAGGCGGTCGGAAATCGCACAATCTACCGACCGCCTCAAGCTTGCCAAACCCTCCTGGGGAATTTTCGTCGCGACTAGTCGCCACTAGTCGCTGTGAATTCGCAACTGGGCTTTGTGGCTGAGTGAGGCCCTCGCTCAGGTTTAATTGGAACCCACCGAGCGAGGGCCTCGCTCGGCCACCATTGTCGCCTTTTGCTCCGCAAAAGTGCGTTAACGCGGCGCACTTTCGCAGAGCGAAAGGCGACATTATTCCAGTGAACCTCGTATCGTCCGTTGCTGTTTCCTTCCGTCGGAAATTCGGAAGAAAACAAAAAGCCAGCCTAGTCGGCAAACTTTATCTGTTTTGCTAAGGCTGCTCGCACCAGTCTGCCGAACCGATAGATACTCCAGGTTAACTTGAAACCCAAACCCGCGATCGTTAAAAGTACTCTGTCGAGCCCAAAGTTCGATTCAATTGATAGCAAATGTAGATTACGCCAATGGAGGCAATGGACTGCCGTGCTGTTTCGAAAAAGAAATCCGCTCAAGCCGTGTTTCCAAACATCCATTGGACCGTCGGTGGTTATTGGGACGGGAACCTGCATCCTGTTCTACGGCGCAATCTTCGCCGGGCCTTTGGACTATGCGCTGCTTCGTCGCTATTGCCTCTGCCACCCGGTCGCCATCGCGACCTCGGAACTGTTCTTTGTCGCAATCGTAGCCCTTGCAACCAAATGGTTTAACTCCGCAACACAACACAAGGTAAGCCGTCAAGGAACTCTGGCACTTGAAGATATTTCGTTGACGCAACCCGATACGCCAAACAATGCATCTGGCGAACAAAAGGCGCTCTGGTTCGACACGCTATGGCGATCGCAACCCACCGCCGTTTGCGAAAGTTGGCTTGGCCAACGCGTCACAGCCATTCTGCAACGTCAATTAAAACGTAAAAATACAAAGCATCTCGATCAAGACGTTCACGAACTGGCTGACCGTGACGCGGATCAGCAGCATGACAGCTACGGTCTCATTCGCATTGTGACTTGGGCTATGCCCATGCTTGGATTCCTCGGTACCGTTTTGGGTATTTCCGATACGCTCGGACAAATGGATGCTCAAGCGTTAGCCAGCGGTTCGCAAGACGCCATGAATAGCCTCACGGCTGGTTTGTATGTCGCCTTCGATACGACCGCGATCGGCCTGGTTTTGACCATGGTTGCAATGTTCGTCCAATTTGGAGTCAATCGTTCGGAGCTGGCCCTCCTTTCGACCATCGACGACCGCGTTTCCGAGACGATGCAACTTTGCTTGACCGAACAAGAAAAGCGTAACGACACGAGCAACGTCGAGTCAGCTCTTCACCATGTAACCCAAGAGCTTTTGCAATCGGTTCAGCAGATTGTTCAGAAACAAAGCGAACTTTGGCAAAATACGATTTCGACTGCACATAGTCATTGGCAAAACCTGACTTCGAGTTCCGCAGAGACGATTCAGATGGCAATGGCTGGTGCCATTGAATCCGCATTGGCCAAACACCATGAATCGCTCCATGTCCATACGGAACATTTAGCAAGAGCACAATCTGAGGGAGTTGTCCTGATCGATGCGCGTTGGCAGCAGTGGCAGACAACTCTTTCGAAGCAGGCTAGAGCCTTGCATCAGCAGCAACGTGACATGACTGCACAGACCGAATTGCTAAATATGCTCATCGAAAAGCACGAAGCGGTCCGTTCGATGGAAAAGCCACTTCAAGACACCTTGGAACGATTGACGGATGTTGACCGTTTTCACGATGCGGCGATCTGTTTGACCGAAGCGGTCGCGGTGCTTGGTACTCAAATGGAACGCTATGGTTACCTGGGTCGACAGCCAGTCCGGCGGCGAACCGCAGAAACGCTAGATACGGATACAGTCGAAGACAGTACAGAATCTGAGATTCCAGCAACATTGCCGCTCAAGAGGCGTGCAGGATGAGTCGTAGCAAACGACGTGGAGATAGTACGGCACCTGCATTGTTTCCATTCCTTGCCGTGTTGCTGTGCACCATAGGAGCCCTTGTGCTCATCCTAGTATTGACGGTCGCAAATTCGCACGCTTCGGCCAAACGCGAGGCCGAAGATACGATGACCGACATCAAAGACACTTCCGATATTATGCAAGTCGTGTCGGAAGAGCTTGAGGCTCAGCGAGAGGATTTGAAAACGAAGGTCGAACGACGGCGCAGAGATTTAGCCGACATCGAAGACCATATCGCCCGCTTGACCAAGACGCTCGAGCAACTCGCAAGCAAATTCGAACGAATCCAGTCAGAAACTTCTAAAACCGAAATAGAGAGCTCAGAAAAGAAGGATACCATTTCCGAATTGCGAAGGGAAATCGATCAAAAGAAGAAAGAGCTGATCGATGAAATCGAGAAACAAAAGAAGCGCAAACCAGCGTTTGCAGTTATCCCTTATGTCGGCGCCAACGGCACTTCGCGTCGCCCAGTCTACTTGGAGTGCACCAAGGAGGGTGTTGTCATCCAACCTGAAGGGCTGCTCATTTCTTTGAACGATCTGAAGCCGCCATTTGGACCCGGAAATCCGCTCGATGCCGCTCTGCGCGTACTGCGACTAACCTACCAACAAAAGGATGCTACCTTCGGCATAACTCAACCCCCTTATCCCTTGTTGATCGTCCGTCCCGATGGAATTCAAACCTATGCATTGGCTCGCGAAGCGATGAGTGGATGGGATGACCAATTTGGCTACGAGTTGGTGGACAAGGACATGGCGTTGAAATTTCCTCCCAGTCCAGCCGGGCTTAAAGAACAATTGACCAGCACAGTCGAAATGGCAAAGCGGCGCCAACAAGCTCTCATTGCATCCATGCCTCGCCGTGTCGTTCCTCAGGACATGGACGACAGTTGGGATGTCATCGACGCATCCAACGGCACGCAGTCATCCGGTGGGGGCAACTCAAAAGGTACAGGCACCAATATCGGGTCGAATGCAGAAACCGGCTCGGGGCTGTCCGCGAGCAACTCGACGCAACAAGAATGGAAACTGGTTCAGGGGTTGGCCAATTCTCAAGTTGCGAGCGCTATCCAAAAGAATGGCTTGGAGTCACAGTCGTTAGGCGCAACCGGCAACGCGACGATTCCTGGCAATCTAAAACAAGCATCTAAACAGAACTTGCTGAGTCTGGGCGGAGCGGACCTCTCGGGGCAATATGGGGTCGCGAAAGGCCAAACCCCCTCGTCACCAGTCATGCAACAGGGTTCCGCCAATGGTTCGACACCGGATGCCGCCATGAGTAGCAACAGTGACTCCCAGAACAGTAATAGTGGCACTCAAAACAATAGCAGTGGCACTCAAAATGAAACTAGCGGATCGAATGGCGGTGCTTCTCCTTCTGGAAGCAGTAACACGAGTGCAAAGGACGGACTGGCCGGAAGCAATGCTCCCGCACCACCTGGTGCAAATGCTTTCTCATCGGGGTCAGCCACGGGTGGCGGAGCTAGCAGCATGTCCGCTTCTGGAAGCCCAGCTCAGGGCCCAACCGATCCGTCCGCTGCTCCCAGCCTTTCGGTTTCCATGAACCAAAAGGCAGGCAGTCAACCCCCCAAGGCCAAGCACGTCCGAGCTGAAGGAGACTTGAAGCCGATTTCGGTAAGCGCAGGTCATGGGTGGGCCGCTTCCCGAGCGGAGGGCAAGGCGACTCCAGTATCGCGTCCCATCAACATAGTTGTTTTGAAGGACCGGTGGCTCTTGCGATCGGACGCTGATCCAGGGAGCTTTGAGGTAAATGTCACGATGGAAGAGGGGCCACAACGAGCGGGCGATCAATTGGCAGTTGCCTTGCGAAAACGTGTCGACTCTTGGGGCCTTTCGTTGCCAGGCGGATATTGGTCGCCAACGCTGACCATCGAAGCGGCCAGCGATGCTCAACAAAGCGTTGCCCGATTGGAACGACTGCTGGAGGGCAGCGGCGTTGAAATCAAAGTTGTGCCTTTAACGCTTCCCAACCGTCTAACGCTTCCCAACCGTCGCTAGGATTCCGAAAAGATGAGTAAGCGTCGAAACGAAGAATCGGCCATCGGCGAAGACGCCTTTTTGGATACCATTGCAAACTTGGTCGGTATCCTGATTATCCTAGTGGTAATCGTCGGATCGCGAAGTTACGCTACGGCCAAGGTTGCCGTAGAGCAAGAGCTTAAGGCAAAGGTCGATCAACTCGAATCACCCGTTGCGAAGACCAAAAGTTTGGATCAAGATCTGCAAAGGCAGAACGAAGAGCTTCGCAGTTATGATCTAGAAGTGGTGTATCGCGATTCCGAGCGGATGGCGATCATGGACCGCGTTACTATTGCCGAGCGGATGGTCGACGAGGAGCTGCAAAACATCGATGAATCGGCTCGGGAGCGAATCGAAACAGAACAGGAGATGAGCGAGTTGGAAAAACAACTTGCAAATCTTTTAAAGCAACAGGGGGATGTTCAGTCCATAGAACAATCCACGGCGGTTCTGCAACATCTACCCACCCCGATGGCCAAGACGGTATTTGGCCGCGAGTTGCATGTCATGTTGCGTGGCGGCAAAGCCGCAGTGATTCCGTGGGAGCGACTGATTGAATCCCTTAAAAGTGAAGCCAGACGCTCGGCAGAGCGCAATTCGCAAAAGGATCGCTTTGTCAATCAACTGGGGCCGATCGACGGCTTCTTAATGACGTATGGATTGAAGAGTCAGAGCGGCGTGATGTCGAACGGGACATCGACTCGACTAGCCCGAACGATTGAGTTGGAGAAGTTTGAATTGGAACCGACCGGTGAAGTAATGCATGAGAGTATTACCGAAACGTTGGGAACAGGTGGGCGACTGAGATTGGAGCTTTCTTCCTGTACTGCACAGCACACGACGGTAACGGTTTGGGTCTACCCTGACAGCTTCACCGAATTCAGGGTGCTTAAGGAACGTTTGTTTACCGAGGGCTTTCTTTGCGCAGCTAGGCCCTTGCCATTCCATGTTCGTATCGGGGCTTCGCCTCGTGGCTCCGCTAGTACTGCTCAGTAATAGCCTCTGATGCTTCTTTCATGCGAAATTTTGTAGCGGAACTCGCCAAGAGTTTCGATGGTTACGACGAATCCACTGTGTGGCACGCCCAAAGCGATGGGCGTGGGAAGTGTGGCAAATGACACTAGCGATTCACCATGCCCTTCGTACCTCAGAGCGTGCCACCCAGTTTATAGGTAGATTTCAATCTGCCGCTCGCCTAAAAGAAAAACTTGGCCCGTCAGACAGGCTGCTTTGCCTCATCGTGCCATTTGTTGAGTTGCTCGTTTCCAACCCTAGTGCAGAAATCGCCAAACGTTTCGCCATCCAGTCGGTCCGCTTTGAACGCCAGAAACAATGGCTTAAGCGTCGAAACAATGCTCTCAAAAGGAACGAGATCTTTGAAAATGAACGCAAGCCGCGTCCCGAGGCGAGTACCACCCACGTACATCGTGTATTTCCCCTTGGCCTTACCAACCAAGCCGATATCGGCGTTATAAGGCCGAGCGCAACCATTTGGGCAGCCCGTCATGCGAAGCGTAAATAACTCTTTGTCCAGCTCCATATCCGCCAGAACTTTTTCCAGATCGTCGATCAATCCGGGCAATACGCGTTCGCTCTCCGTAATGGCCAGTCCACATGTTGGCATAGCCACGCAAGCAATCGACCATCGTCGCACGTTGGATATTTCTTCGGTGAGTGGCAAACCGCGCTTCTTGATTAGTCCTTCGAGTTTGCTCTTGTCCTTTTCCTCGATGTCGCAAAACAAGATGCTTTGGTGCGCCGTGAGTCGAATCTCAGGATTCAGTTCTTGGCAAATGTCGCGTAGGGCTGCCTTCCAAGCACGATCTTCGTCGTCGTACAAACGGCCGTTCTCGACATTGAACCCGTAGAACCACTTTCCGTCCCCTTGCGCGTCCCAGCCCATGTGATCATTGTGCTCTCGCACATCGTCGTGGGTGCAGTCGTCTAGTTTGCTGCCGTAGTATTCCTCAACTTTGGCGCGGAACCAATCGATCCCTTCGTCATGGATCAAGTACTTGAGCCGAGCGCGCTTTCGGTCTCCACGATTGCCGAAGTCGCGTTGCACTTTGACCACCGCTTCACCGACAGCAAGTGCCTGTTCGGGGGTGACAAAAGCCATGCGAGTTGCAAGGCGAGGGAACGTTTTCTTGGCGCTAGGGGTGATGCCCAATCCGCCGCCAACCACCACGTTGTAGCCAATGATTTGGCCATCGCGGATCACAGCAATGTAGCCCAAGCAATTGGTGTAAACGTCGACGCAGTTATCGTCGGGCAATGCGATCGCGGTCTTGAATTTACGCGGCAGGTAGGTTTTGCCATAGATCGGCTCGTATACCTCATCGCTGCCCCCCTCAAGCGTTTCTTCGCCCGATTCAAGATCTTTGAGCCATAGCTCGTAGTACGCCTTGGTGCTCGGAGCTAGGTGCATCGCGAAATCGTAAGCGAACTTTTGAATCACTGGCCGTATGTTGTCCTTGTACGGAGCAGGGCATGCCATCACGTTTCGGTTGACGTCCCCGCAGGCCGACAAGGTACTGAGCTGAGAATCGTTGATACGGCGAATGCACTGGCGCAAATCGGATTTGAGAATACCGTGCAGTTGTAGGCCTTGGCGTGTGGTCACCTTGAGCGTAGTGTTGCCAATTTCATCGCACAAATCCAGATGCGCGATCAACTGGGGACTCGTCATGATGCCGGCTGGAATTCGGCTTCGCACCATGAAGCTATAGGCCTTTTCCGATTTACCACTTTCCGTTGCAGCCCCTCTGGCTTCTCGATCGTCTTGCTGGTACGTTCCGTGGAACTTCAAAAGTTGGATATCATCTTTGCCGAAATGGTCTGTCGTAGTGGCTAGCTCCGCTCCAATGGTTCCGCGGAGATAGTTGCTGGCAATCTTCATCCCTTCGACAGGACTAAGCTTTTCTTCGGCAGGATTTTCGTTGTCGGCCATTTAGGAAATGTTTTCTGACGTGTTAGCTTGAATGGTGGCGAATGACGATTAGGTGACTCGACGAACCACCTAGGCAAACAATATAACAAATGAGGATTTTGCCGATATCCCGAAATGGATCATGCCGGCAGCCAAAAATCACTAACTCTTTCTAGTAACAGCTCTAATGACCGCACGCATTTTAGATGGCAAACACATCGCCCTTCAAATTCGAAAGGAAATCGCGACGGAAGTAGCAGCATTGATGGAGCAACGTGGCATTCAGCCTTGCTTGGCAGCCATTCTCGTTGGTGACGACCCCGCCAGCCAGGTCTACGTGCGAAACAAGGAAATCGCTTGTGAGAAGGCCGGGATCCAAAGTCGACTTTTCCGAATGCCGAGCAGTACGACGACCAGCGAACTCCTGGCGCTGCTTGCACAACTAAATAGCGATCCCAAAATCCATGGGATATTGGTGCAACTGCCTTTACCCAAGCAAATCCAGGAGCGCGAGGTGCTTGACGCCGTGCTTCCCGCCAAAGATGTGGACGCCTTTGCACCTGAAAATGTAGGGCTCATTTCTCAAGGCCGACCCAGGTATTTGCCGTGCACTCCGCACGGAGTACTGCAATTGCTTGGCCGCTGCGAAATCGAGACCGTAGGCAAAGAAGTGGTCGTCGTCGGTCGAAGCGATATCGTAGGCAAACCGCTGGTGTCGATGTTCCTTCAGAAGTCTGGTCCACTCGGTCCAACCAACGCCAATTCCACTGTGACATGTTGCCACAGCCAATCCGCAGACTTAGCAAAAATAACGCGGCGGGCTGACATTCTCGTGGTTGCCATTGGCAAGCCGAACTTTATCACTGCGGAGATGGTTAAGCCAGGTGCGGTGGTCATTGATGTTGGTATTAACCGACTGGACGGCAAGATCGTAGGTGACGTGCATTTTGAGTCCGTTTCCAAAATCGCCGGAGCTATCACGCCTGTGCCCGGTGGCATCGGCCCATTGACCATCGCGATGCTGCTCAAAAACACCCTTACAGCCGCTGGCAACTCGTAGGTCCGCATCACAAAACACCCGAAGGCCAAACCATGTCGCAATCGCTTGCAAAGAATTGGATTCATCTGGTCTACAGTACCAAAGATCGGCGCCCAACGATCGCGACGGAAGTTCAACCCAAACTGTACGCCTATCAAGCCGGAATCTTTGAAAAACTATCGTCCCCCGCGCGAAGAATTGGCGGAATTGATGACCATGTCCATGCGTTATTCTTACTTTCCAAAAACCACGCC
>JBBRJI010000214.1:0-8526 GCA_038219625.1 Pirellulales bacterium
AACGACAACGGGATTAAACGTTTCTTTGGTCACTTGCATATGCGCGCGATCAGCAATCGTCTCCCCCATTTGGCAAAGCGTCGCGAAATCCTTTTGCTTGAGATACTTGTCTAATTTTCTTTTGCTCAATTTGGCCGTTCCACCCGGTTCTGCCACGTATGGCAAATGTGCATAAATCGGTAGCGGGTAGCCAAGACTCTGTGCGATAAAAACTTGCCTGGGCGTATTTGGCAAATGCTCTACGGCCCGTACGACGTGCGTGATTTGGAAATCAAAGTCGTCCACCACGCTGGCCAAGTGATACAAACAAGTGCCATCGCCACGTTGTACTACGTGGTCTTGTTCGTCCGACCACTCAAAAGAACAGTCACCGCGAACGATGTCGTGAAACTGACATCGGCCAGTTCGCGGCATCTTCAATCGCACGACCCCTTGGCGTCCCTCTGCCTCGAAAGCGGCCCTTTTTTCGGGCATATCGGCCATGAAGCGTCGATCGTAGATATACGCCTTGCCATCTTTTTTCGCTTGTTCTTTTTGCTCGTCCAATTCTTCGGGCTTGGCAAAGTCGACGTAGGCATGCCCAGATTCCAAAAGCTTGGCTGCCGCCGCTTGATAACTGGCCGAGCGTTGAGACTGAAAGTAGGGGGCAAATGGACCGCCGACCTCTGGCCCTTCGTCCCAGTTCAGGCCGAGCCACTTGAATCCGTCCAAAATGGGCTGCAACGCCGCTTCTACGTTGCGACCTTGATCGGTATCGTCGATTCGCAGCAGGAATTGTCCGCCGGTTTGCTTTGCTAGCAAGTAGTTGAATAGTGCAGTTCGAACACCTCCAATGTGTAGGTATCCGGTAGGGCTAGGAGCAAAGCGAGTACGAATCGTCATCTGGTATCGATTGGAAAATGAGAACAATGTCAGGTTGGACCGAATCAGCCGTCAAGGTAACATGGTGGCTCGCATTCGTCACGTGTCCTGTTCGTTAGGCTGGACGAACTTAACTGTCAGTTTTGGGTCAAACAGGGTAAATTCATGATACGAAAAGCACTCGTTGCGGCTTCACTTTTGCTGATCGGGCTTTGCGTGGGGTGGAGTTTTCAAGAGTTCGGGATTGGTCAGTCGGCTGTCGCCGAGCCTCAACGAGACGGTTTCCAGCCGGGCGGACCGATTCAGAACAATCCAGGGTTCAAGCCGGGGCAACAAGTGGCGGGAGTCCAACAGGCGCAGCCATTTAACCTTCCCGGCGCACCAGGTCCGACGCCAATTCCACAAGGCCTAACCTTTCCCGATGGCTTTGTCGCCATGACGAGCGAGGAAGCAATTAATGTTTCCGTCTACGACCGAACCAATCGAAGCGTAGTCAACATATCGGCGAATTCGGTTCGCCCCGAATCCATTTTCACCGTTACGGAGGTCGAGGGGAGCGGCAGCGGCAGCGTTATCGATCTGCAAGGTCATATCTTGACGAACTATCATGTGATCGAGGGGGCGAAACAGATCAGCGTTATGCTTTTTAACACAGACTCTTTTCCAGCCGAGCTTGTCGGGCAAGATCCGGACAACGACATCGCGATTTTAAAAATCAACGCTCCAGAGGCTCTGTTATTTCCGGTGAATTGGGGGGACTCGTCCAACCTCCGTGTCGGCCAGCATATTATCGCGATCGGCAACCCATTTGGGCTGGAGAGGACCATGAGCACAGGCATCATCTCCAGCTTGAACCGTCAGATCACTTCCAAGACGAAACGGGTCATTCGATCGATCATTCAGATTGACGCGGCCCTCAATCAAGGCAACTCAGGCGGGCCACTGCTCAACTCTCGCGGTGAGTTGATTGGCATGAACACGGCCATCGCGACCCGCAGTGGCGACAATGCCGGCATAGGTTTTGCGATACCGATCAATACCATTCGTCGCGTCGTACCGCAACTCATTGCGACGGGACGAGTGCAACGGCCGACCATTGGCATCATGCAGGTTTTCGAAACGGAAAAGGGGCTTCTGGTAGTCAACTTGACGCCAAATGGCCCTGCAGAGAGAGCTGGACTAAAAGGTTCCAAGCTGGAAAGAAAGAAGGTCCGTCGGGGCGTACTGGTCTTTGAGCACGAAGCAATCGATCATAGCCAATCCGACTTGATCGTCGGTATCGACGGTCATAAAGTGAAGCAATCCGACGATTTGCTTAGCGTCATTGAAACCAAAGGATCCGGTGATCAGGTTGTTCTGAACGTGATCCGAAACGGACAAAGCATCCAATTGCCGATCGTGCTAGGGAGCAGCGAATAACCGTCGCAAATCCTTTTTCCACGTCACTAATGATTCGTCAAATTTTAATTTTAGGATCAAAATGCTTGGAACCATCACGCGGAGCGTGATGAGTACGTACCCATCACGCTCCGCGTGATGTTGGGAACCCTAATTCTTGAGCTTGACATACGACTAGTGGGCTTGAACGAGGCCCATTTTGATCGATTGATTTGCGTCGGTCGTCAGCGATGTGGATCCTTCCAACGCGATCACAATTCGTCGGCCACTTGCCTCCGTAATCCGACCTACCTGATGGTTTCCTTTTTCGTCCAGGACCACCATCGTCCAACCGACATTGAGCTTATACACGTCTGGCAGTTCGATCAACAACTCGCCAAGTTGCTTGTGGTTGCTGACCACACGAGCGGCAATCAACTGTTCTGGATTGGAAATTGCATCCGATGAAATTCCTTTCGAGCTGCCGCGTTTGGCGACGATGACTGGTTCGGTACCCGGGAGTACACCTGCATCTCGAACGCGATAAGAGACTTTTGCTATCGAGCCATTTCGTGACTGGATACCCGATGTGCTGCCTTCCAGAATTCGTCCAGGTGTCCCATTCTCGTCCCCTTCAAGCTTTCGACCCTGGAAGTCCGGGGCGGTGATCTCCTCGGTCTCGCTTGGAGGTGGTGCAGGCACTTCTTCAATGGGCTTTGCTGGAGGGCAAGGACATTTCTTTAGAAGTCCGGCAGCGGCAACGCGAATCTCCTTAACGGGTTCCTTCATGCAGCCATTGGCATCCACGCCTGTCGCGATATCTTGTACTTTCTTTAAGATTTCTTCGGTGCAGCAAGTGGTTTCGCATCCAGTGCGGCAAGCTGAGCAGTTACCCGCAGCTTTGCAGAGTCCCTCAACGGCTGCTTTTCGAACATCTGGATCGCAATCATCGAGAGCGGCCAAGAATGCTTTGGCAACCTTGTCATCTTTGTTGTAGCAACCGCAGTTGACCTCTGCCAAGAAATTGATGGCTTTGATTTTCTGTTTCTTTAGATCTTTATCTGTCTTGATCTTCGCAGCCGTCTTGATCATTTCCGGCTTTTCAGGCTGCAAATTGGCAGGATCGGCGATCTTCAATAGAGGCGGCTTCTTCTCGAGGTTGGGGTAATTTCCCGACCTATTGATACTGGAATCGCGTATTCGAGCTGCCGCCTGTGGTATTCCAAGTTTGTCCCAGACGGTTGGAACGGGCACTGGATTGGCCACGCAACCTACGAAAGAACTCAGAAAACATGCGGCTGCCAAACGAGAAGCTGCGCCAGTTGAATGAAAGCGATCCATCGCATTATTCCTGATTTGAAGTTCAGTAGGCACGCCATGGGTGTGGGGCTACCAAACGGAAAACAATCCATTGATGGAAAATTTATCGGAATCTCACGCCGAAAGATTCTATCTTTGTACCCTGGGTGGTATTCTTTAACCAATCCGCCGAATCACAACCTCCCTAGTCAAAAGCGAGTGAATGATAGCATTTGCGCGTTGTCTAGCATCGCTCGATCAGTTAGTGGGATAGGCTTCCAGCCTGTCAAACAGAAAATGACAGGCTGGAAGCCTATTCCACTGCGACTTTCACGCCTTTCGTAAACTCAGGGGAGTTTCGCACGACTACCTTCCCAGTAAACCGATAATGGAATGTTTTTGGTTTGACTGTTTCCTGCCCGATCCACAGTTCTTGCAACGATGGTGACGAATCCGCCAGGAGATCCAACGAGTGCTTTCGAATTCAGGAAAACCCGACTCCGTTTCCCATCCCGTTCCCAACGAGACAAATCGAGAGGCATGGCAATCCGATTTGGATTGTATTGCGTATTTGCCCCTTCGTTATCCTTACTAATCGCAAACTCAACGGTTAGAACGCCGGAACCCAAGTTGCCATCCTCAGGCTCGATCCAAATTTCGAGGTCCCCCCCTGCCTTCAACTCCGGTTTTCCAACGCATTGGATCTTGCTGACCAAAGGCGGGTCGCGATCGAAAATCAACTCGGCTTTCGCTACAACGTTTCCACTCATGAGTTGAATCGAATAGATTCCATTCAAGCGTTTATCGATTCCTTTCGTTTGCCGAATCTTGAATTCGCTTGGATTGTAGGCAACGGTGAGCATTCCCTCGTCGTCGGTGGTTCCAAGCTCAACCGATACGGATCGGTCGCTTTCGACTTCTTGACGAACTATTAGATTGGAGTTCAAACCTTCTTCCTTAGAGAAGATGAGCGACGCGCTCGGGTTGAGACCGAAATCCGCTTTGGCCTGGACTTGGATGCCGTCGTAGGTAATTGCCTCTCCGTCGATTTTGTTTGGAAACACCCAACGTTGCCCCGATTTTTTAAGTTCTTCCAGTTTTGGGAACTGATTGGACAACGGTTCGATTTTGACGATTTCGATGCTTGCCGGAAAAACTTGCTCCAATCTTGTCGAGTTTGACTTGGCCAGATAAGTGATCGCCCGTGGGTATCCTCCAACGTCCAAGTCGAACCGAAAACTCTTGTTCGGATCCATCGCCTCGCCAATAAATGTTTCGATTGGGTTTTCTTTGGAAAGTTTGATGGAACTCGATTTCAACGGATAGGTCTGTTGATTTTTGGACTTCAGATCGGTCCATTCGGAATGAACATCGATGGGCAACTCCTTAAGATCAAACTGTTGCCAGAACTCGAGCGGCCCTTCCAATTTCATTTTTAGCCTTTGCTCCGACTCGACACGACTGGGCTGCACCAACACCAGTTCACTTGAAACCGGGTTGGAAGGTTTAAATCGACCGACCCAACGTTCCGGATTTCCACGAACAATCTCAACGTCTCCTTTGCTTTCGAATTCGTCGATTTGGAAAATCAAAAGATCGTTGTTTGCTTCGATTCTCGTTGCGGGTTTGGACTTCGAAGCATCCTTGGCTGTGCGAAGTGGCGATGGGACGTCTTGGGGATTCTGGCTATATGCAGGCAAAATGATGGGTCCCGAGGAGGCCAATAGAGACTCTTCGGGAAGTTTTTTCTCTCGAAGCAAAACAGAAATCTCGTGGCGAGCGAGTGCATATACCGACAGTTTGACCTTTCGCTCCAAGAGTTGTTTATTTGCTAAGGAGAAGGAATAACGGCTTGTTGCACCGACAACCGCCGGGCTTTCCAAATCAACCTGTTCCATCGTTTCGAGCGAAGCGATGTCGCAACTATGAACAGGGAGTTGTTTCTGAGCTCCGCGGTCCGCATAGGTGACTATGAGATGGACTCTCGCCGCATTTCGAAAGATCGGGATACGTAGCGGATTTGAAGCGATGCCGTCTGGGTCAAACGCAATCAATTTGATTGCGCATTGATTGGGGACTATTTGGTCGGAAGACAATTTGCAACTGAAAAACAATCCCTTGGCATTGGGCTGGATCAATTCCTTGGAATCTCTCTTTAAGGGTCTGCCCCCAATCGATAGTTGCATTCCCGGCAATGCATTGCTATTGCTTGATTCAATGGACCACTCCAATCCACAACTCGCGACATCCGTTTCATCCCCGTATTTGATATCGATTGCAAGCTGGGACTCTTCGCTTTCGCGGGGGAAATCTAGACGTTCAAAATTAGGCCTGACTGACAATCGAATGGCTCTGGATTTGGTAGGTGAAACAACAATTCCAGAGTGGGATTTGGTTAGTTCCATCGATGAGGAAAATCCAAATTCGATTAGGCTCAAGTAGTGCCATTCAGGAAGAGTTCGGTGATTGGCCATGGACTCTCCGAGCCTACTGATTTCTTGAACATACAATTGCCCCCAAGCGAGCAATGCCTTTTTGTCACTTGCCGGCACTGCCAGTGGCGAGTCGGAAAAAAACGAGGTGGAACGTCGAAGGTTTTTGCAATACCACTCAGACTTGGCGGAAACGCTGTCGTCCAGGTCGTTAACCTTTAGTAGTTTTCGAAGGTCTTCGTCGTTTTTTGGAATGGTATCGGTGATTTCCTTTTTGGCAAGTAGTTCGGTTAGCTCCTTGCGTTGTTCGTACCGTAGAAGCGGGCTGGCCAATAGCACTTGAAAGGTTCGCTCGTCGATCCAAGTCAGCTTTCCTGGGCGTCGAACCGAAGCGATGATCCTGGAAAGACTAGTACTCAGGCTGCGTTTTAGCTTCCCTGCCAAATCCGATATTCGCAGTTCGCTTGATTTCCTGAGTGCGAATTCGGAATCGTTCTCTGGAAGGGAGCGTCGAGCCTGTTCCAAAACATCGAACAACTGGTCATAGTCCGTTTGCAATTCGTTCGGAAACTCCAACGCCAAATCTCGCCAAAAAACAAGCTCGGAGAGGCAGTCAATGTAGGTTCGATACTCACTTCGAATTCTGCGCCACGGTTCCTGTTCGACATCGTTTAAGACGGTTTCATCTTTCCATAGTTTTTGGTTTCGATTCGTGGTTAAAAAGTCATTCCAAGCTTGGGCGAGTTGGCCACTACCTTCGCTAGCCGGTGTGCCGGATGCTTGCAAACCATAGAACACATTCAATTCTTGTTCGTAGGATTGTGCTTTGGCCGCATCGAGAGACGCGTCCATTTGTAGTTTACGCCAAAGGAACGGTGCAAATTCAGCGGGTGTCCATCGCCACTTCTGTTGTCCATCGCTGTTTGCTTGCAGTATTCGATCTCGCAATTGCCAAAACCGAAGGGATAGGTCGGGGTCAAGAGTCGGGGGTGTGTCTTTGGAAGGAAGACCGCTGGGTAAGGGTTCTTGGCTGTTTGAGTGCATTGAAACGAGATGGATTTTTCGATCGATGCCAATAGATTTGTTTGTAACTTTACTGTCGCTGTTTGGTTCTTTGGCAGTGGTGTTTGGTTGCGTTTTGGTTTTGACGCTCCCTTTGTTTTCGGAAAGCATCACTTGCTTTGCCATCTGCCAGGACTTCGCTGTGTCGGGGGAGCAGACTTCATTCTTGTTGGCATAGATCAATAGAGGAGATTGTTTCCCATCGCATGCGGCGGAACAATAGCGAACAGTCATTTCGAAGTAATCTGCGAGGGATAGATAGTTTTGTTTAGCTGTCCGTTGGAGAGAATCCTCGCAGGCAGCTTGAAAAAGCGTTCGTTTGCGTTTTGTCGAATAGTGAGTTGATTGAGCATCGGTGGCCGCGCAGACGATCCAAAGCTGGTTGCCGGGAGGATCGGAATCCTTGGACAGTCTTTCGCATGCTTTCACCAAATAGGATGCGACCGGGTTTACGAACCAGCCACGATGGGGTACCGACTTCAGGTCGCAGATATCCGCCATCAAGATAATGTTTTTTGCGGGAACTTTTTTGAGCCGCTTCAGGAGTTCATAGATAGGATAAACGGTATTGTCAGACGCGTTCTTGCTATCGGTGGTTTCGCCAACGAACAAACCGCAATTCCATTCGCCCTGCGAGTCCAAAGCGACCACGGCATGGCACCTCAATTGAACGATCAAGGTATCTTGGTTGTTTAGCCCAAGCCCTTGGAGTTGAGTTGGTAATTCGGTCAGGGCTGCTTCCAGATTCGGACTGTTCTGTAGATCTTGATACGCGGTGGAAGGGACAACAGTCCACGGCTTCAGGCCATTTTCTTTGGCGATAACCTCAAAACCCTGGAGGTCCCACACACCAAACATGGGTTTTGCAACCCGCTCATCGTAGTCGGTTACAGCAAGGCTAACGACAAAGGTCCTGCCGATCGAATTCCTCCAAAGCATGATCACAAAAATGCCGGTCAGCACCATCAACGAAATGGCTAGAAAGGCCACGATCACTCTTCGATTCGTGGATTTGGACGGATCGGCGGTCCATGATCGGTTTTCAAGTTGAATACCTGATCCTTGTGACATTTGGCTTTTCCTGAATGGTGGACTCGTTGGATTGCATGCGAAAAGAGCATTGTAACGCCCATTCGCGTCGCTATGATATGGCCTTGTTCCTCGATTTGAGCCTGTGTCTAGCGGGAAACGGGGCTCGATAGTTGTTTTCCTATTTTGCAACGGTAGCAACAATGCAGAATCCTGCAGTCCATTGGTCGGAGGGGATGTTTCTCCGACCGCATCATTTCCAGGCATCCGATCGCTACTGGTCCGAACAAGCGGGACGACACACGCAGTTGGATCATCCGTACGGATACGGTGTTTCCCAAATTACCATTTCCAACGATGCGCTTGATAACGGTGTACTAGAAATTGTTGGTCTGCGGGCACGCATGCGTGATGGAACGATCGTTGTACGAGAACCAAACGACGTCCAATCCGTCGATTTAAATAC
>JBBRJI010000215.1:0-8496 GCA_038219625.1 Pirellulales bacterium
CTGACCCGGAAGTTCAGGTATGTTGGCGGGCTGATCTCTTGCCTCCTTCTCGACCTTCGAACCAATTCGAAAATGCTGTATCGGTTTCGCTGACTTCGCTTACTGACGAGACTCAGGTAGGCGATTTGATTCAAGCGATCAGTCTTTGCCCTCCAACTTCGGCGGAGTGTTTGTCGCTGCCACTGCGTCGCTTTGTCGCTTGGTTGAAATCCGCTGCCGCAGGAAAAAAAGTCTCTTCTGATACATCCAGCGATGTTCCGCAAATCGTGGAGGAACCCGATACGGATGAGAAACGAATTCCACTTGCGTTTCGTCCGATCGCTTGGCGGGGAATTGAGAAAAGCGTGCTCATTAGTGACGTGAGTGAAATTCGACCGGGAGATACGCTGGTTCTAAATCCACTTGCGGGTGGATGGTCGGAGTTGGGTTTTCTTCCGGAGTTTCATGGTTGGGAATGTTCAGACGAAACTGGAAAATCGTTGACCAAGCGACTATGGGATTTGCCTGAGTCGAAGAGTGTTGCAGTCAATTGCGACCGCGAAGATTTTGAGAAACTGGCTCGGGTTGATGTTGCCAGTCGAGCGTATCTTGAATCAAGGAATCGGCCTGTCGTTCGATTGCATCCGAATCTGGAATTTGCCGGTCCCTGCCAGTCTTTATATGACGACCTTCGGGAATCAGGAACTGAATTTCGGATGCGGGGAGCTGACTTAGCAACCCTCGTTGAACAACTGCCTGAAAGTTTGGCGAATGGAATACAAAAAATTTCGACTACTGCTTTGCAACTGGAATACTATGCAAACCGAACTGGAATTGTAATTACCGGCCCTCGGTTCGAAACGGAAGTCGATGATTTTTCATTGGATGACGATGGCAGCGACGTTTTATGCCGGATTTCGGCAGGGAATCCGATTGAGTTGTCAGGTCATCTCGATCGGGTAAGACAGGAAGTCGAGCGAGTTGCTGAGGCCCTTTCGCTGGACGATTTCAGATTGACGTTGAGTAAGTCGGCAGAAGTTCATGACTGGGGCAAAGCGGATTCGCGCTTTCAAGCGATGTTGTTGGGCGGGGACATGTATTCGGCGATTTGGGAAGACGCGATCTACGCGAAATCGGCAAACATGCCAACGAGTTTTGAAGAACGCTCGGCCGCGTTTCAACTTTCTGGACTTCCCAGGGGTTTTCGGCACGAGATGCTGTCACTGGCATTTCTGGAAGCGAATTCGGCTGGAATCGCTGATGTCGAAGACCGCGAGTTGCTGCTTCATCTTGTCGCAAGTCATCATGGATACGCACGTCCTTGGGCTCCGTTTTGTAATGATCCTGATCCACCAGAAGTCGATCTGAAGTTGATCGGAATGGATTCACATTCTTTACCCGGAGAAGCCCGTCAGCAAATGGAATATCACCGCTTCGACTCGCGCGTGCCTCGCAGATTTTGGTGGTTGACGCGAAAATACGGATGGTGGGGAGTGGCAATACTGGAATCAGTTCTGCGATATTCCGATCAATGTGTAAGCCAACGCGAGAGCAAACTACAAGCAAGAACTTCTTCCCGTAAAACAAAGCAGCCAGAAGGAGCCAAAGCATGAATTCTTCGACTTCGAAAAGTCTGTTATTTATTGGACTTGACGGTTCCAACCCGCTGGCGTTTCTCGCAGCGTTGGGTGCGTTGCGCACTTTTCAGAAAATGAATCCTGTGAGTTCCGTAAAGTTAGGTTGGAAAATTGAGGACAATGCTTGGCGACCGTTTCTTGCTTCGCATGAATTGCCAAACGAATCGGAACAATTCTGCGATTCAATGTCAGAATGGTTATCAACACCGCCCCAAGCATCACTATTTTCGGAAAGTGAAATTGGCGACAACTTGACGATTTCGCCGTTGCGTTTTCACTCACTCGCTCAACAGCATTTGAATTCTGTTACGGCCAACGAACTCGAATCCATCGCCGCACTTGAATTCCTTGCGGCATTTGGAACAGACGCGACGCATCAACCGCACTCCAAAGACCGTACATTGATGCAGGACTCTGCGCTGCGGACAATGAGCGGTGCGGGACATCAGCATTTTTTAAAATTCATGCGAGAGATTATTGCGAACACGTCGTCTTCGCATTTGTTTTCGACTCTGTTTCGAACATGGACCTATGAAGACGAGGGGCGCGGGATGAACTTGCGTTGGGATCCCAATGATGACCGCCGGTACGCGATGCGCTGGAAGAACCCCAGTTCTGATCCCGCAGTGACGATGCGGGGTGCAAACCGTTTGGCTATGGAAGGAATTCCGTTTTTTCCCGGCGCGACGATGGTAACTCAATTCCAAACGACCGGCTTCCGCGTTCGTCGGGGTGCGTACTGGTCGTGGCCGATTTGGGAGAGTCCGCTTGAATTAGCCGTGATCCAAGGTTTATTGCAAGTCGCCGCTATTTCAGAAACGGTATCTCCGGAGCAAAGAACGACTCTCAGTCGGCAAGGAATCGCGGCAATTTTCAAAAGCCAACGAATCACGGTCGGCAAGTTTCGAAATTTCACTCCTGCGAAGTCTGTGTAATCATAATTTCATTAAATTGAACCCTCCAAGAACCGATCAAACCATGAACGACGAACGACATCCGATTACGATTACTGAAACGGCACGCAAGTTTTTGGAGAAACGGTGCGCGGAGTGGGGGTTGGCGAACTTGGAAGAATGTTTGGATCAGTTAATCGACCAAGCGATACAGGATGAACCAAGAAAACTGACTTTCAAAGTCGATGAACGAACCTGCGTTTTTCGAAGACTGACGGATAGCCAATATCGCGAAGCGGGTAGAACGGCGATTGCGTTTAATGATCCGCATCCAATCTCCATTTATAAAATCGGCAAACGCGAGTTTGATCTCGCTCAGACCTATGCCGCTTGTTGCTCGTTGTTTGGGGAACGCGGCCGGTTGTTCGATGACTGGAAAGGTGGATTCTCGTTTCCGCTCACGTTGGAGATTGAAGGCATATCGCGGAAACCTGCGTACCTAATTAACGTCATCGACTATCGCGGTGGGGTAGATCCTCGATTGAAGCAAACCGTCGCCAAAGATGATCCTCGGCTGACGACAAACCAATTGTACCAACACGATGATCCCGAATTGACCACCGAGCGGTTCTGTAAAATACTCTTTCACTTGATAGGTTTCCTCGAAGGATATGCGGGTACCTTTCCGTGGAAAACGCCATTTTTATTGGCCGTCGATTCCAATAACTTGCTGTATGGCTTCAGCCCGACCGAGGGCTTCTTCCACCGCGCGTTCGACGAACCTGAGGATTACTCGCGGACCCGCAAAGAATTATCGGTTACTCTGCCGGCACCGATTTTTTATAGTTCGTAGCTGCACAAAACAGAGACAATCAAGAGCCAGTAATCACAACCCTAGCTTACGCTATATTGCATTTTCGCTGGTGAAATATTGTTTTAAAGTATGCGGTTCGCCCGAGCGACGAGTCGCGCAGGATTCGAAAGGAGTATTCAATGAGCGAGTATCAGTATGTGGAGTTTAGGGCGGTGGATCGACCGCTGGATGATAAGCAACTGGCGTTTGCCGAGGAGCAGTCGTCACATGCGGAGGTGTCGCGGTGGAATCTCAATGTCGAATACAACTACGGCTCGTTTCGCGGTGATGTCGATGGGCTGCTGCGGGGTGGATTTGACTTGTACTTGGAGTATTCCAATTATGGCACTCGCGTGATCAAAATGCGGTTGCCACAGGGCCTGCCGTTTCCCGACAAACTTTTGGAACGGTACTTTCGAGCCGATGCGTTGGAATGGGCGAAAGATTCCAAAGGGACGGGTGGGATTTTATCCCTCAGGCCCTTCCTCGAGGAAATGGACTACGATAACGACTTCGATGTCTACCTCGACGCGGCCACGCGGATTCGCGAGCATCTGATGCAAGGTGATCTGCGAGCTTTGTATTTGCTGTGGCTGTGCGTTTGTGGCGATGGGAACGCCGATCCAGATGACTTGGTCGAGCCGCCAGTGCCGCATGGGCTGGCTGATCTTCCCACAAAATGTGCCGAGTTGCTCCCTTTCTTTGGTGAGAGCCATTTATTTCTCCAAGCAGCGGCCAAAGGGATTGAAGCTGGACCTTCACTCACTTCATCGAACGAGCTCGCAACAGCGTTTATCGATGCAATGACTGGCGATCGAGCTTCGGCGATTGTTCGACGATTGATGATCGAAGATCCATCGCGAGTTAAAAGCGATTTGATCGCGGAAATTCGCGAACCATCAACGTCATCCAATTGGCCGTGTACGGATCTCAAACGCAGTCTCGACGAACTCAATCAGGTTTGTGATCGCCTAATCGAAGAACACAATTCGAAACAAAAGAAGGCAACCGAAGCGAAAGCCAAAAGAGACGCGGGGAAGGCGGAAGAGAAACGCCAACTTCGAATCGAGGAGATGCGAATGGATCCTGAGAAATGGCTCAAGGAGTCCGAGAGGCTGGCGACGGCGGGCGGAACGTCGAACTATGCAGCCGCTGCCGACATATTGGCCGACCTGGAAGAAGCCATTGGGGGCGAAGAAGGTCAAAAGATTACTCGCAAGCATGCGGCCCATTTAGTGAAAAAGCATCCGACCCTGAATATGCTCAAATCATCGCTTCGTAAACGCGATCTTCTTTCGTAGCGCTCGCTATCGCTCGGCTCGATTCCATTCGATGCCGAAACGCTTGAGGTATTTTCCTAGTCGGTCGGCGTCGTTGGGATTTTGTTTGGCTCGCCGCGAGGCGGCGAACAGTTCTCGGCCAGCTTGCGAGAGGGTCGCGGTCGATTGGCAGACTCGGAGGACTTCCGTTAGTTGGACGCGGTCGAATCGGTCCAAGTGATCGAGCTGCTCCTGCGAGCAGTATTGAAGAAGTATCTCTTGATCGTCGCCAAGGCGTTCGATGGTTGGGCCGGTCGAAGAATCAGACCAGGAATCGTTCAGCCGCTGGATTTCTTCCTCGGCGACTTCGATCGTGATTCGGCCGGTCGGGCTGAGCGTTGCCATCCGCGTGATGGCAGCGTTGAGGTCGCGGAAGTTGGCGGTCCATGTGGATGACGGTTGCAATGCGAATTGCATGAATCGATGATGGGCTTCCTTGTTCATCGTGATCTTCTTTCCACCGACTGCAGAGAACTGCTTCAGTTCGTAGTCAATGTTGGGCTCGATGTCCTCACGACGATCGGCCAGACTCGGCAAGCGGAAGCTCCATAGATTGATTCGAGCCAGTAAGTCATCGCGAAATCGTCCTTGAGCGGCTTCCTTCCCAAGGTCGCGATTCGAACCGGCGATCAATTGAAAGTCGCTGGTGATCGGTGTGTCGGAGCCGACAGGGAGAAATATCTTTTCTTCGATCGCTCGCAGCAGCATCGCTTGCTCGTCCAATCCGAGTTCGCCGATCTCATCGAGAAAAAGCAGACCGTTGTCTGCCGATTTCAAAAGACCCGCGCGAGCATGTGTGGCTCCGGTGTAGGCTCCTTTGATATGACCAAACAAAGTCGACATGGCCGAATCGCCACGCAGCGTTGCGCAATTTACTTCAACCATCGGTCCCGCGATTTGTTGTCGTTGTCGTTTGAGTTCGAAGATACGTCTGGCAAGCTGTGATTTGCCGGCTCCGGTTGGACCAGCCAGCAGGATCGGTGTTTTGGTTGCCAGACTGACTTGCTCGATGCGATCGATTAACGTGTTGAAGCCAGCGTTGCGGGTCTCGATGCCTAGCTTCAAAAACGAAGTCGCGGCCTGATGTTCTTCGTTGAATCGCGTGGCGAGTTTGTCGTAGCGGGAAAGGTCGAGATCGATCGTGCGGCAGTAACCGATCGGAAGCGAACCCTTTCGCTTTGGCGGTGACGATTGCAGCAACATACCGGGCAAGTGCCGCGACTCGGTCAGCAAGAACAAACAGATCTGCGTGACGTGCGTTCCGGTGGTGATGTGAATCCAATAGTCGTTCGCATCGGTGTCGAACGGATAGTCGCCAGCGAAACGATGTAAGGCCGCATAAACTTCTTCAAAATCCCAAGCGTCACGAAGAGTCAAGGGATGAGACACGAAAATCGTCTCAGGTGAAACCGCCGCAATGTCCGAACGAACTTGGTCGAGTAAGCCTTCGTCGGCAGGTTGATGAAGAAGATCGAAACGGCTAACGACAAAATCTTCTTGCTGGCAGATTGCGACCGACGGACGCCAACCGCTCCATCGATCGCCGCGAACATGAGCCGAGTCGAGCGTACTGCCTAGGAGACCGATAATGACAATGGGTTTTCTCATATCCTGTAGGATAGCATATGATATGGATGGATAAAATGTTTTGGAACTATGTGGCGGTAGGAATTACTGTTTTTTTCGTAACATGTTTACTGGTAACCGCTTATGGATATGTTTCATTGTTTGGCATGGGGAATGCTAAGCTAATCCTGACATGGTGGTTTGGCTATGATTTCCTCGTGGACTGCCCCTCACACCCGACCCTACTCCCTGAGTACGCGGCGAGTGGAGCCAGGCCTTGTGCGGTCCTTGTTTCCTTGAAAGGTTTTGAACATGACGGATTTGATGGATGACGTGCCGAAGGTTGCTCAAACGCTGCATGGAAAATACACGATGATCGCGACCAGCGAGGCGACTGCGATCTTGCCGACCGAGACGACCCCGCCGATTACGGTGATTGGGACCGAAGCCATTCGGCAGACGTTTGACGAGATGTGCTTGAAGCAAGCTCTCAACGCTCGGCAAGCGCCTGGCGTGACGCAATTGGTTTTGAATCCTGATGCGCATTGTGGTTACGGCGCCCCGGTCGGTTCGGTGCTCGTATCGCCGACGCACATCTATCCTGGACCGGTTGGTGTAGATATCAAGTGCTCGATGAGCCTTCTGCAATTGGACATTCCTGCCGATGCGATCACGAGTCGTGAAACGCGGCGAGCGTTGATTAATGCGATCTGCAATCGAACGCCGACGGGTGCCGGACGTGGACAGCGTAGCGCCAAGCAATCGCGGCACGTTGATCAGAAGCTAGGTCAACAAGTCGTCGTCGAAGGTGCGAGCGAAGATGTTTGCACTCAGTTGGGCATCCCGCCTGAGTGGGCGACACGTTGCGAAGATTCATTCCACCTGGGGCATGATCGGACGCGTGATTCGCTGGCGAATCGACTTGAAAAATTGCTTCAGCGACATGAATTTCAAAATTTCGCGAACAAGATGACGCAGCTTGGTTCTTATGGTGGTGGAAATCACTTTGGAGAATGCGAAGTCGTTGAGATCGGGGATAGCGATCGAGCTCGGGCGACGGCAGAGACGTTTGGTCTGAGCGACAACCACGTTGCGTTTTTATCACATTGCGGATCGCGAGGGTTTGGTCATAACTTGGCGGCTGGTCAGTTCAAGACGTTGCAAACGATGTTTGCGAAGTGGAATATTCCGCTGCCTGGAGGTGATCGCGATATGGTTTACGCACCGCTGGGAACAGATGAAGCAAATAACTACTTGGACGACATGGCTTTGGGAGCGAACTTTGCGACCGTGAATCACTTGCTGATAAATGCGCTCGTACTGGAAGCGTTTCAAGAGGTATTGCCGGGGTGCAATGGTCGCTTGGTGTACTTTATCAGTCACAACATTGCGCGACCCGAAGTGATCGGGAACGAGCGTTCGTGGGTACATCGAAAGGGTGCAACGCGAGCCTTTCCTGGTGGACACCCGGCGCTTCGGAATACTCCGTTTGCTGAATCGGGACATCCGATTTTGCTGCCTGGAAATCCGCGCGATGGATCGGTCGTGATGGTGGCCGATGCGGGAGCGGAGAAGTCTTGCTTTAGTGTGAATCATGGTGCAGGACGGATCATGGGCCGAAAGCATGCTAACAGGACCTTGGATCAAGCGACAATCGATCATGAATTGGACCAGCATGATATCCTGAGCAATTGCCGACAGTATCCAAAGGACGAAGCGCCCGATGCATACAAGAACTTCAATGAGGTTTTGAAATCGGTTAAGGTAGCCGGATTGGCGAGCGAAGTAGCTCGGTTAAAGGCTCGGTTTGTGATTAAAGACGGAAGTGCAGCAGATGATTGAAATCGATGGATCGGAAGGCGAAGGAGGTGGACAGATCATACGTTCATCGCTGGCGTTGTCGGCGATTACTGGGCGTCCGGTTCGAATCACCAAGATTCGGGCCGGACGCAAAAGCGGTGGACTAAAGCGGCAACACGTGACGGCGGTCAACGCGATCGCCACAATCTGTGACGCGGAAGTCAGCGGTGCGGAGATCGGTTCGTCAACGCTCGAGTTTCATCCGAAGTCGATTCTCGCGGGGGACTATTCGTTTGCGATCGGCACGGCAGGCAGCACGTCGTTGGTCGCTCAAACGATCTTGCCGGCGCTATGCGCGACGGACAAGCCATCGACCATCACGCTCGATGGTGGGACTCATAATGCGTTTTGCCCACCGTTCGATTTTTTAGAGCGAAGCTACTTGCCGC
>JBBRJI010000216.1:0-8493 GCA_038219625.1 Pirellulales bacterium
CTCCGGAAGCATCCTCCATGGTTCGAAAGAAATCTGCAGGCATCGGCCGCTTGAATTTCCAACGTCGCGCATATTCGCGAAAGGAGAAGTCGAAAAGCTCACGCCCCAAGATGGTCTCACGCAAGATATTGAGCGCCGTCGCAGGCTTGGTGTAGGCGTTGGGTCCAAACTGCATGATCGATTCGCTGTTCGTCATAATGGGCACTTGGAAGGAACTCTGCATGTAGGGAACGATGAACTCAGGGTCGCCACGTTGCGATGGGTAATCGTCCTCCCACTCTCGCTCCGCCAGATACTGCAAGAACGTATTGAGACCTTCATCCATCCAGGACCACTGTCGTTCGTCGCTATTGACGATCATCGGAAAGTAATTGTGACCGACCTCGTGGATCACAACGGAAATCAACCCGTACTTGGTGTTGGATGAGTAGGTCCCATCCTCTTTGGGCCGCGGACCGTTAAAGCAAATCATGGGGTATTCCATACCGCCTATGGGACCGTTGACACTAATCGCGATGGGATAGGGATAATCGAACGTGTAGCGGCTATAAACATTGAGCGTATGAATGATGGCGTGCGTGCTGTATTTGCTCCAAAGCGGCTCGGCTTCGTTTGGATAGTAGCTCATGGCCATAACGCTGTTGCCATTTACGTTGTGGCCTTGAGCGTCCCAAATGAACTTGCGGCTCGAAGCGAAGGCAAAGTCGCGAACGTTTTCCGCGTGAAAAACCCAAGTCTTATTCTTTTCCGCTTTGCTCTTCTGGTTCTCTTTTGCCTCTTCCGGAGTGACCACGAAAATGGGTTTATCCGCGGTTTTGGCCTTAGCGAGTCGCTCCTGTTGTGCGGCCGTAAGAACTTCGTTTGGATTCTGAAGAACTCCCGTAGCGCCGACCAAATGATCCGAAGGAGCCGTGATGCGAACAATGTAGTCACCGAATTCCAACGTGAATTCGCCTTGACCAAGGTACTGCTTGTGCTGCCAACCGGTTACGTCGGTGAAGGCCGCTAGCCGCGGAAACCACTGGGCCATTTCATAGATGTAATTTCCGTCTTTCTCAAAAAACTCAAAGCCTGTTCGTCCGTCGAGAAGCCGAGCGTTGTTAATCTTGTAATTCCATTTGATCTTGAAAGTCATCTCTTGCCCCGGAGCAAGGGGGTCGCCGAGATCGATTCGCATCATCGTGTCCACCACGGTCGTGGCCAGCTTGACGTCTTTGTGGTTGGTGACGGACTCAATCTTGCAACCGCCATCGAAAGTCCGTCGAAGGACCATGGCCTCGAATTCGATGGTCGACATACGGCCCGCTATGCCTCGGGAAGCGCGCGTTTTGCCCGCATGGCTTTCGGGCGCGAAGATATTGGCATCCAACTGAACCCATACATAGCGAAGTGTGTGGGGGGACAAATTGTGGTAGCGAATCGATTCGCTACCGTGAATCGATTGATCCAGATCGTTTAAGGTTACATCGATGTTGTAATCGATCTTTTGCTGCCAATAGTCTGGACCCGGTTCGCCAGCGGCGCTTCGGTAACCGTTTGGAGTAGGAAGGATCTCTTCCAATTGGCGGAATTTGTCCTCTTGTCCGAATTTCTTGTTCGGAAAAGGTTGCCCCAAAACAGGATTTAGCAACAAACAAAAAAACAATCCCAGAGTACAGCCAACCCCAATACAAAATCTCATCGCTTTTCACTCGTGTTCAAAGGGTGCGGAAACCTAGGGAGAGGCGTAGGTTTGTGGTTTGGAAATCATAGCCGGCAGGCAACTACTGCTTCTTCCATGCTAAATTTGTGGGTAGCGGAACTCGCCAAGAGTTTCGGTGGTTAGGACGAATCCAATGGGATTTCCCTCTTGAAGTCGCCGAAAGCCTACGCGGCTTCCGCTACGCAAGAACCCCAACGCTTAGGCTGGAAGAAGTACTAGCGCTGAATGTCGCCTAAGCATAGTTGAAAATCAGGAAATCGCCAGCAAAATGGCAACAAACAGGTGCCTTTGAGAGTTTACAGCCAGATTTCTAAAACCGAACGATTGCATCAGAGAAGAATGATTGGTCGCAACGGAATGCACAGAATTGGAAGGGCTAGGGATACAGCACCGAGGATTTGGCGTGGCAGACCCAGCGAAACGTTGTCATCGCGACTCGGAGGATGTGCAATCCCCATCAGCGGTATCAAAAGCAGCATCACAATGTACATCGGCTGCCCAAACGCAATACTTGAGTAGGCGACGAACCCGATACAGCAAAGATAAGCAAGCCAACAGACCAACCAAGACCGACGCCCCATGAGACCAAAAATGACATGCCCTCCATCGAGTTGACTGATTGGGACCATGTTGATTCCTGTAACCAGAAAACCAACCCAGGCTGCCATAAGCATTGGATTCATGGATTCATTGCTAATACTATTTGATCTCATGATTTCTTGCTTGGCGCCTCCCTCGCTACTGGACGCAATTTGCATGGGAAGGGCTTGGGCTAAAGCTTGGATCGCGATAGGTTGCCCAAACTGGACCGAATTTCCTCGCGTTTGTGGCGGCTGACCATACATTAGCCCCATGGCTGCGATGGGAATTGCGAACACCAATCCTGCCAGTGGACCAGCTAGTCCTATATCGAAAATCTGCCGTCTGTCTGCTCTAAGGCCATCCATCAAGATCACGGCCCCGCACGTCCCGGTTGGGCTGATTGGAAACGGAATGAAAATTGGCAGACTAGACTGGATTCGATAGATACGGGTTGCAAAATAATGTCCTAACTCGTGGGCACCCAAAATAATGGCCAGGGAGACAGCAAAGAGCAAACCAGGCAGCCAATTTGCCAATATGTGCCGACGAACTTCAAACAGCGAGCCTCTCCGATACGCGTTTTCCAGCAAATCCATGGGAAGCCAAGCTGCGATGCCAGCCCAAGTCATTGAGATTAAGGTCGCTATAAGTAATAACAGAGGAACAAGCCAGCGCGGCCTTGCACTCCGACGAATTGGAGTAGATTCAGTGGCATCGGTGACAAATTCATCGAGCTGTAAGCCCAAGTTGGAATACGCTTCGCCTAATTCCTGCTCTCGCTTGGATTGTGATGGCATCGATAAGGATTTGTCCGGCCTGATGGTTTTTTCTAAAGAAACTCTTAATACGTTAGCAAGCTGACAACCTGATAGGGTTCAAGCCGAGATCTGCCACCCAAGGCTTTTAACTCAATACAGAATAGACACCCCACGATTTCTACGTCGATGTTGGATAACAAGTTACAGCACGCTTCCACGGTTCCACCTGTCGCAAGCAAATCGTCAACCACCAAAACGCGTTGACCTATGGATACGCCATCTTTGTGCATTTCCAGCGTGTCGCTGCCGTACTCCAGTTCATAACTAAAGGAATGCTTGTCGTGTGGCAACTTCCCTGGTTTCCGAACCGGAACGAAAGCCGCTCCAAGTTCAATCGCCAAAGGCGCGGCGAAGATGAAACCCCTCGCCTCGGCTGCGACCAAACTATCGATCTTCTGACCCCTAAATGGATCTGCCATGCGCGCAATCGTCTCGCGAAAAGCCTCGGTATTCCCCAGAAGGGGCGTAATGTCTCGAAACAGAATGCCAGGCTTTGGGAAATCGGGAATGTCTCGGATAAATTTGGTCAAATCCAAGGAAGGATTGCGCTGCATAACAAAATGACTCTCGGTGTCGCGAGTGCGGAGCGAAATGCCCCCACTAAAGGCTTCGAATAGTTGGTCCATTGACTTGCAGGCGATTGTAACACCAATCAGGCGGCTCTTCTAGGAAGGGCACAACTGCTGGCATGCCTTACTGCCTGCCTATCTAAAGTGAGATCTAATTGCTCGAGAACCGCTTGAACCACAATCGAATAAGTTAAACCATGCATGCAGTTGTTGTGAACAAGCGGACATTTAGATTGTCCGCAGGGTTGGCAATCCATCGGGACTCTTAAAATCGTTTCGGGCTGATTGTACGTTTGGGTGCAATTGGGGTCCGTTGGCCCGAAAAGACTTACCACCTTGTTGTTTAATGCAACTGCTATGTGTCTAGGACCACTATCAGTAGATAAAACCACGTTGGCTTGCTCCAACACAGCCTTGCTTAGTCCGATTGGAATGTCCTGGATTTGTCCCATGCTCATCACCAACGGGTGCGAAGCCCCGAATGCTATCGCGTTTGCACGGTCCCTATCGGATGGTCCGCAATGAACGATAACCTGAATACCATGCCGATCCGCCAACTGCCTTGCCGCTCGGCTCGCATAACCGACAGGCCAAAGCCGTGCGGCCGCTGAAGCCGACGAAGTGTTGAAAACAACCGTCGGGCTTTCCCAAGAGAACTGAAATTGAGAATATAGATTTCTAGCCATTTCGCGATCCAGATCCGACACGAACAGCTTCATCGCTCGGTCATCGGTGCGACATCCCAAGTGATCCGCAATTCGGAGATAGTAGTCAATCGTCGGCCTCTTGCGATGATCGACCTCGTCCTCACGTTGTGAGATCGGATCGGTCAAAAGCCAAGTCCTGCCATCCTTTGCGTATCCAACTCTTCGTTTTGCACCCGAGAAGTACGCAATCATCCCCGAGGATAAAGAATTGGGTAACAGCACGATCATGTCAAATCCGCGGCTCTTCAGTTTAGAAACCAACCCGCGCCTCGACAGGATCTTGGAATCGCTCGACCGAGGTTTGAATGTCAATGTCGAATCAATCCAAGGTGCACCCTCAAGGACTGCAATGGGAGCAGAACGACCTACAGCGCAAAGCTCCTCCACATCGGGTAACCCGTCCCGAAGCGATCGTATGGTGGGGGTGGCCATACAAGTGTCACCCACCCACGTTGGCAGCAGAATTGCGACTTTCATGATTTGGGCAATTCTTAGAAGATCGGTAAGTCCCAAGTCAAGACCAGATGGTTTCAACCGGTCTTTTTCGTGACGCCAAGGTTGAGTAATAAAGCTTCTGCTGGTACTATCTAATGGTCTGCAAGGCTGCCATCAAACCCCTTTTTCCGGCAATTCGGTTCCCGCTGCACTCTTTTGACCGTCCCTTTTTTTGGGTTAATCCCCCGAGACAACCAACCATGAATCGTGTTTCCCGCCGAAACTTCGTCAAGGCAGCGGTCGCTACCAGCGCTTTGGCCGGTCTTCCTTCTTCGTCCGTTCACTCGATGTCCAATAGTGACATTCGATTGGGCTTTATCGGTTGCGGAGGCCGGGCTGGCGAGCATCTTGGGGTCTTCTCAAAGCTGGACGGGGTCAAGATCGCTGGTCTGTGTGATCCGGATAGTGGCAAGGTAGCTTCGTACAAGGAAAAGTTTGCTCCCGACGCCAAGAGCTTTTCCGATCTTCGAGCGTTGATCGATGACAAACAAATCGATGCCGTAGTGATCGCGGCTTGCAATCATTGGCATTGTCTAGCTGCGATCTGGGCCATGCAGGCTGGCAAGGATGTTTATGTCGAAAAGCCGTTGTCTCACAGCCAGTGGGAGGGAAAACAAACGATTGCGGCCGCTCGCAAATACGATCGCATTTGCCAAGTCGGTACTCAACAAAGATCCGATCCAATGCAGGCAGAAATCAAGAAGTTCTTGCACGAAGAAAAAGCCCTTGGGAAAATTCTCTCGGCACGTGTCAACCGTTACGGCGTTCGAGATTCTATCGGCCTTCGAACAACACCACTAACGATCGATTCGAATGTCGATTACAACCTTTGGCTCGGGCCTGCTCAAGCCAAACCGATCTTCCGAAACAAGCTGCATTACGATTGGCATTGGGACTGGAATACAGGCTCGGGCGAAATGGGAAATTGGGGCGTCCACGTTTTGGACGACCTGCGCAACAACGTATTCCTCGATAAGGTATCGCTGCCGAAACGGATTTTCGGTGGCGGCGGTCGGGTTGCCTCGAAAGACGCTGGAGAAACTCCAAATGTCCATTTTGTCTACTTCGATACCGGCTCGATTCCGGTGGTCATTGGTCTTACCAATTTGCCCGCGTCACCTAACAGCAACAAGTCGCCCAAGTGCCCAGGTCCAGGTAGTGGATACATCGCTTATTGCGAAGGGGGCCGATTCGAGGGCCAACGCGGGAGCGGTTCCGCATTTGACAGCGAAGGCAAGCTGATCAAAAAGTTTTCTGGCAACAGCGGTGGAAAACTTCATCAACAGAACTTCTTGGAAGCTGTTCGCAAACGCGACAAAAGCATTCTTAACACTGACGTTCAGGTCGGACATGACTCTACCGGATGGTGCAACGTGGCCAACATCGCCTATCGAACCGGCAAAGACTTTTCGATGGAGCGTGCGCAAAGTGTCGATGTGAAGGAATGGAAATCACTGGTCGAAGAGATGGAGCAGTTGATGACCGCTCATTCCTTGCACATGGAGGAAGCTGGCCTCAAGATCGGCCCGATGTTGACCATCGATCCGAAGACCGAGCGATTCGTAGGCAACGATGCCGAGCAAGCGAACATGCTCCTCAAACGCGAGTACCGTGCGCCGTTCATCGTGCCAGAAGTTGTCTAAGGGTAGCGGAACTCGCCAAGAGTTTCGGCTGAGACTTTGGTGGTAGCGGAACTCGCCAAGAGTTTCGGCGGTCAGGACAAATCCACTGAAATTTACCTCTTGAAGTCGCCGAAAGCCTACGCGGCTTCCGCTACACAAGAACCCCAACTCTTAGGCCTGGATAGAGCACCAGTGGTCCGTCAAGAACAAGAATTCGGGATGGCTAACCCTAAAATTAGATTTTGATAGAGTTCTGAGGCTGTGAATACATTGGCCCGACTCGTGTGCTACTTTTGCGGAGCAAAAGGCGACAATGTGGTGCACACCCATTGCACTACGTGGCTTGAACAGATTCCGCAATCGCCGAGCAAAGTGTTTGCATCGTAGACGTTGCCATGCCTGCAACATTGATACGGCCAGTACCAACGATATAGATTCCTCGCTCTTTTTTCAGCCAATCGGCCTGCATGCTGTTTAGACCGCTGTAGGAAAACATCCCCTTTTGTCGACTGAGGAAGCTGAAATCCCGATTCGCATTGGTGCCTTTCATTTCAGCGATGAACATGGCTCGCATCTGAGAAATACGGTTTCGCATTCCGTCCACTTCTGCAATCCATTCGGCTCGCAAAGTAGGATCATTGAGTACCGTCGCGACGGTCGCGGCCCCGTGGCGCGGTGGGTTGCTGTAATTGCAACGGACCGCTTGACGAAGCTGGCTCAATGCGGCTTCGGTAGTTGTCGCTTCTTTGCCGACAAGCATGACCGTACCTACTCGTTCACAGTACAGTCCAAAATTCTTGCTAAACGAATTGCAGACGATGGCTTCGGCGTTCTTTTCCAAAAGGGTATGCAACGGTATTGCATCCGCGTCGAGGCCATCTCCGAAACCTTGATAGGCGAAATCGACGAATGGTATCATTTGCTTTTCGGCCAACAGTTGGCCGATCTCACGCCATTGCTCCAACGTGGGATCGACACCGGTTGGATTGTGGCAACAGGCGTGCAAGCAGACCAAGTCCCCGCGACGCCCTTGCGACTTGAGTTCTCCTAACATTGCCGAAAAATCCAAAGCCGTTTTGTCAGCCGTTAGGTACGGATAGACCGGCGTCTCCAAGCCGGCGGCTTGAAAAATCGAACCGTGGTTGGCCCAAGTTGGATTGCTCAACCAAATTCGTGTGCCAGGGAAATGCTTGGCAACCGTATCGGCACCGACTCGCAGTGCGCCCGTACCGCCTGGCGTCTGAGCCGCAGCAACCCGAGCAACGTCGATACTCTTGCCAAACACTAAGTCGACGACTGCCTTAAGGTAGCCTGGGTGCCCTTCAATCGGCATGTAACTCTTGGTAGTCTCGGTCCGAAGCAGAATTTCTTCGGCTTTTTTCACGGTGGCCAAAATGGGCGTTCGGCCTTGCTCGTCCTTGAAAACTCCAACCGTCAAATTGATTTTGTTGGTGCGCGGATCGCGAGTGAAGGCGTCGTTAAGCCCGAGAATCGAGTCGGGTGGAGCAATCGGGAGAAATTCAAACATGGAAGCGCAGAGGTATGGAGTGAATTTGGTGCAACACTGTCGCCTTTAGCGCTGCGAAAGCGCGTTAACGCCGCGCACTTTCGCAGAGCGAAAGGCGACAATATTCGCAGAGCGAAAGGCGACAATAAAGGGTACAATGAAAACTTCAAAGTGAGGAGGGGAAAGCCCATTATTCGGAGAAACTGATGTTGACGCGGCACCAGAATTCAAGGCATACTCTTTCCGCGAGTCACGGACGACTCAAATGCTCTTGCGTTCAAGGCCCAAATTTGCTCGCAAGGCGTTGTCTGGAATCCCCGCTCCAGCCCTTAAGCCCGCTCCAGCCCACAAGGAAGAGACACGCGTACTCAATCTGCCTGAACGCGTCTCGTTAGGAATCCTGTGTCCTTCGCAATTGACAACGAAGTCAAAGATCGAGTCCGGCTGGCGATTAATATCGTCGACCTGATGAGTACCTATATGGAGCTCCG
>JBBRJI010000217.1:0-8490 GCA_038219625.1 Pirellulales bacterium
TGTGAAAGCGTGGTACAAGTGGCTAGCCCGCGATAACCGCGTCCTTTACAACCCAGCCAGCGAACTGGAGATGCCCAAGGTCGGCCGCAGGCTACCCAAAGCCATCCTCTCAGCCAAAGAGGCAGAAATCGTGTTATCGAAGCCCGATTTAGCAGACCCATGCGGCTTGCGAGATCGAGCGATTTTAGAAGTCTTCTACTCGTGCGGCATTCGCCGCCGCGAACTCTCGAACTTGACGCTCTACGACGTCGATGCGGATCGCAAGACGCTCATGGTCCGTCAAGGCAAAGGCAAGAAAGATCGGCTTATACCGATTGGCAAGCGGGCTCTTGAGTGGATCGGCAGATACCTCGAAGAATCACGGCCGTTGCTCGTCGTCAACACGAACGAACGAACGTTGTTCCTTTCGACGTTAGGCCAGGCACTCGAACCCGACAGCCTCACCGAATACGTTCGGCGTTACGTCGACACAGCAGACATAGGCAAGAAAGGTTCTTGTCACTTGTTCCGTCACACGATGGCAACGCTGATGCTCGAGAACGGGGCGGACATCCGTTACATCCAAGCGATGCTTGGCCACGCCGATTTATCGACGACGCAAATCTATACGCAAGTATCGATTCGCAAGCTCCAACAAATCCATTCCCTCACTCACCCGGCAGATAACCCAAAGCCGGATGAAGAAGGCGAAGGCGACGATTCCAAGCCGAATGGCGCAAGCCAACCGGTGACAGATGAATCGAAACCTGAAGAACCGCCGAAGGCAAATCCCACTGCTGAATCCTGATCAAGACCATTAGCGCGCCGCGCTCGCGTCTCCGCGTGGATAGAGCGCGAGTAACGTTAAAAAAGCAGCTACTCCTTCCTTTTAGCTGCTAGTAGCAGCCAGCGTTAGCAGCATGAGTGCAGCTAAAAGAGAAAAGTTCTCTGGTCACACTGACCGAATCGAGCGTCGCTAGCTGCATCGAGCATTCGCATCGAGTACACTAGCAGCTATGTTCCCAGCCGTATCGAACCCCAACCAAACACGCAACTGGAGCGCACCGAGTGTGCCTCTAAAACTGCACTCGCGCGCACGCGAGACAGAAACAGAATGCTGCGCCGGGGTGACGATCACTAAGTCGTTGGAGCGCATCGAGATACCGCAGTGCGTTTACGACAGTCGTGATGGATTGGGGTTATTCAGCCAAGACCCAATCGGCTTCGCTGGCGGTGACGCGAACCTGTATCGGTACGTTGGGAACCATCCAACGATGACGACGGACCCGAGCGGCCTGCAAGAGCCAATTGATCCTCGGACTCCAATTAATCAAGGTTTGAATCGAGCCATGGGTGGGATCGCACTTGGTGCCCACGGGAACGGAGTTCCCGCCGGAAGCTTTGCGAGAGACCCGAACAATCGGACAATCTCCGGCGCGGAAATGATGAGACAACTTGGGATCTGGAAGAACAGATATGTGTGGGGGTTTCCACTTGAAACAGATGACTACATTACACTAAAGCAAGGTTGTATGGGTTTGAACAGCCTACGACTCAATTCACAGAAAGAGGTGTTTGGGCTTCCCGGAACTCGCGCATTTTCAACTCTCGACGCTGCACTCAAAGCTCAGCGTGAGTTGATGGGTTCGAGTGACCGCAACACTCGCATCGTGATTTCTGCTTACCAAGACAACTACTTGGATGATCAATTGGCCCCGTTTCTTTTAGACGGCTCAGATACCGAGTACGACATAGAGCAACCGCTTCGCGCAGGCCCTCCAAATACGGAAAAGAAAGGGAACTTGGACGTATTCGATTTCATTACCGTTCACCAGAACGAGGATCGTTCGGTATGCTTTTACGAGACCATGGATTTCGGCCACTCAAAGAATCCAAATCTGAATGTGCAACGTAAGACCAAATTGTATCCACCTGAACGAGCAGGAACCATTTATTTTGTGACACCGATACCGGATCACCCCCGAGCGCCACGTTCGCCATTAGGTACAAAGTAGAGATTGTGATGTTGCGATTCTGCTTATTCCTGATTCTGATTTTCTGCCAAAGTGGATGCCACAAAGAGACCATACCTGTCTTACCACCGATTGCACGAATAACCGCGAAGCTACATCCAGTGCCAGACTTAAGGATTCCAGGTATTGAATTGGTAGAAGTACCGGCGAGCGACCTTTCGACGTTTGCGAATTTGATCACTCCTGCTAGTCCTTGCTTGCAAGAGCAAGGGATCCGGCTCAAGCCGGATATGCACTATCTTGTTGCTGATGTCTTCCTGGAACACCAAGATGGAAGCAAGTCTAACGTGACGGTTCGCTGGACAGGGCACAATCCGGCCGCAGTTTCACTTGATGGAAGGAAGTACTATTACGGTGGCACTGATGCATTTCCCGACGGCGCAACGAGGATCATTCGACTGTTGCGAGAGTACGACTATGCTGCCCAAAAGGCACCGTTCAACATCTCACCGATTGTGAGAATCACTGCGAAGCTGCATCCAGTGCCGAAGCATGAGATTCTTGGGATCGAAGTTGTGGAAGTACCCGAGAGCGAACTTTTAACGTTTGGGAATTTAATCGCTCCGACCAAACCTTGCGTGCTGAATATCTCGCCTCAAACCCATTACCACGTAGCGGATGTCATAGTCGAACACCAGGATGGAAGTAGGTCTAATCTGATCGTTCGCTGGACAGGAAAAAATCCTGCGGCGATTTCCCTTGATGGAGGTAAGTACTTCGACAGTGGTAGTGATGCGATGAGCATCATTCGGCTACTTCAGGAGTACGATTCTCGCGCACACAGCTCGGCAACAAAACCATCCAAGTAATCAACCTCCAAGGGCCAATCGCTAGGGGCCACACATCTAGGTTTCTGTTCCAACTCGCCGGTCAACCACGATCAGAAGGAATTAAAAGGGCCGCTTCGCAAAGTGCCATGAACCTGCCAGATAGGAAGTCGGTTCGGGCTAAGTAGTAAGATGACCATTTGAAATCGCCGGTCAGCCACGATGGCCGAGGACTATTGGTTAGTTCCGGCGAAATGAGTACTTGCGTTGTGATGTAAATGGTTCGAACTGCTCGATGCAAGGATGTTGCGAAATTGGATGAGCATGCCTTCGCGCGGATCAGGCGGCGATAGTTTGGCTTCCAGCTCAGGGACAAATTCCATCGCCACCGCATGCATCGCACAGTTGCGAACATTGCCCGCTGCAAGACGCATTTTTGATTGCTGGTCTGTGAGTAAAGTACAGAACTGAAAACGGCGGTCACGGACGCCGCCGATTGTAAGGCTTGGATGGCATGGATGCCAGTCTGATCGCCATCGGCACGAAAGCGGGGAAGGAAGTTCGAAGTTTGAATTGGCGAGCATTGTTGGGGTCAGACCCGGTTTTCGGTTTTCGAAATAATTGTTTTCGCCGGTCCGCCACAATGATCGAAGACTATTGGTTGCTTCCGGCGATATGGCATTGGGTACCTAGTACCTGGTGCCTGGTGGCATTGGGGGCCTAACACCTGTCGGCCGAAGCGCCTCCAACACGCTCGGCAATCCATTGTTTTCAGCGGTTCGGATGTCCAGCTTGAACGGCTCGGATAATGTCGTTGATCCATCATTGATAGATGCAGGCTTCGTGATCCAATCTCGTAATACTCTGGATCTGTTTGGCACTATTTTGACCTCCGAAGTGCCAGTTGGCACCGGTTCCGATCCTAATGGCGATCTTCAAACAACCTTGAATGTCTTTGACGATCTTGGCCGATTGACTAAGCAGACATTGCTGGGTGGCAAGTACTTGGAGTATCAATACGATTCGGCCGGGAACGAAATTCGCCGCCAAGACAGTCTTGGTCAGTGGACCCAAACTAGCTTCGATGCATTGAGTCGTCCATTGGCCAGCGGATCCTTGGCGAGGGGGTTGAACGGTCCCAACAGCAATGACGCCGTGCTCGCGGAATGGACTTATCGAGGGCTATCCACCATCTACAAAAACCGCAACGGCTGGGAAACGACGACCCCGAATCAGCACCTTCGGAACACTACCCGGCGACAGGCAGCCAGCGACATCGGGATTGAGACTCGACTCGCCACAAAACTATACCGATGCATTGCCAGCACATCCGATTTTTACCAACTCCACGACCGTCGACGGTCTGGGACGAACGGTATCGGAAACCCAAACCTTTTATTCCGCAAGTTCGGGCAATTGGGCCGGGAATATATCTCCTAGACAAAAGCGAGTAAGGTACACTTACAACATTGACTCTGTCGCTACCGTCTCAAGAAGCGAATACGATGGCGGCTTCCAGCATTTCGTTGATGCTGGCTATGACTACAATGCGGACGGGCGAGCCATGTCCATTTCGTATAACACTTCGGAATTCATCCCTTCAGTGAACACGACAATTCATCATACGGCCACCGTCAATCAAAGCTTCAATAGCAATGGGCGGCTTGCTAGTGTGACTCGAACTGCGGTTCATGATTCCGCCAATCTCAAGAAGATCGACGAATTGATCAAGTTCGCTTACAATGCAAACGGTCAACTTCAAAGCCAAACCACCTCCTATGTTCCTCCTCCAAACTCGACCCTGCGTCAACCTGGGCCTACCTCAACGCGAGATCCGAAGTTCGATACAACCCCAGGTGGTCAGATCGCAGACGACAATCAATTCACTTACAAGTACGACAAGGAAGGGAATCTAATCGAGCGAGTCAGCAAATTCGCGCCGATCACGATCGATGATTTGGATAGTCGTGTTTATGCGGCAACGACTAGCTGGTTCTCTTGGCAGGCAGGCAACGTTCCAATCGGTGCGACTGCACCGAATCAACGGTACTCTGGAGGTGGAATTGGAAATATTGTGACCGCGAACGTCGATTTCCCACAAGTGGACGAAGGAGTGTACGATGTATGGACCACATGGAAGAGCAGTGGATCGCTAGGTAGTGGTACTTATGAACTCTTTGTTCAAGATGATTTCACACGGGCCAACACGCCTCTTGGCGGATTCGGATGGGGAATGCTTCGTGACGAATCGACGGGCATGTTCCGACGCACCACGAATAGTTCGGATCCACACCTACGTCCCAGTCGATTTCAAAGTCGATCCACGCTATTCGCATGATGATGGCGTCCAGGGACTTAGATGGTTTCCGGTCGGTACCGTTCAAGTAGATGACAAGAGCAGACTCAGCCTGAGGTTGCAAAAGGACGTAGGCCAAGTCGCTATCGATGGCTTCCGGCTGACACCGCATGTGCGTCGCGAGGTCATCAACTACGACCAAGCGAATCGCCCGACCCGCTCCCTGCTCTATTCGGAGCGAACTTCCACGGCGAGAACCGAAACGTATTATGCCTATGACGTCACGGGCAAAATGGTGGCTGTTAGAAATCGCGACCTTGCCGAGGATTCGCAGTCCACTGTCGGCTTTGCTTATCAGGGGAATCAGCAGCTTCTCAGTTTCTCGTTGGACACCACCAATCTTGAGTACGGCAAGATCAAGAGTTTCAATTTGCTTGGTACCCAGGGTGAGGTTCTTGGTACCGATTCGAGCAAGGCAGGGCAGCCAGTTCCCGTCCCCAGCCTCAGACAGACGGTGTGGCAGATCAACAACTTGGACGGTACTCGCTTCACGGATACAAATGGTTGGTTTGCAACCAATTATGCCTTTGCAGGCCAGAAGCTCGCTTCGGCAAATACCGATTATTTAATGCAAAGCCGCGATGCACATCGCAGTACTTGGTTGGACAACGCAAAGTCGGGTTGGTCAACTTTTAACTCCGAGCTTTGGCAGACTGGATCTTTCAAGGTAGCGGCTGATGCTTGGAATAGTCTGAGTCCTGAGACAACCGCGAGGATCGGAGGAGGTTTACAATTGGGATTTGGACTCGTTCAAGCGGGCTTTAGTATTGGAGTCGGTATTGCAAGTTGCCCAGTGACTTTGGGGGCTGGATGCGCGGCTGGAATTGCAGGTGCGTTCCTAGGAGTAGACAATGCGATAGCTGGCTTTGAGACGTTAAGGACTGGTAAGGCGGCTGAGACCCTTTTGAACATGGAAGTCGCCGCAACGGCGCGCCAATTCATGTCGGAACCGAACGCTCAACGGTTGGCAACAGGGGTCGAATTGGTTGCTGGATTTGGTGTTGGTGTTGGATTTGGTGTTGGTGACGACTTGGTTCGGGCGACTTCGAAGCTTACAAGAGCCCCAGTTAGAGCACTTGACCTTATGGATACTCGAGCGGTGTCTGGTCAAACGGGGCTGTTTGGAAGCGCCAGGCTGACACGTCGAGAACTTTCCTCGGTTAAGTCAGAAATGGCGGAACTCGGTGTTGGCGTGACTAAAAATGCCGATCGATACCTTGATCGACTCGGAAAGCAAACGGGCAGGCACATTCAAGCCGGGTTCGACAGAGATACAGGAAGCATCTTCTTGCGCAAAGGTGCAACACGCTTCGAGGCTTTCCACGAAATGGCCCATGCATGCCTCGAAAGGCGCTGGGACCCACGGCTTACGAAGGAATTGGGATGTACGCGAGAGAATCCCACGTATTCAACCAAATTTGGAATAGCCGAACGCAGTTTACCAAACCAGAGCTCCAAGATGCCATTGGCTACATGCGACGACTCAGGCAGGCGCGTCTGGATAACTTGATTGACTAGGATTTCACTGACTATGACTATGACTATGACCGATGAAGAAATTGTCTCAGTTGCACTTTCTGCGCTAAATGGCGACAAAAAGGGAGTGAACGTATCGACCGCCCATGTCCACTACCAAAAGCGACACATGTCGCTCGATCGTAATCGAAGTGGTTGGGTTGTTTCGTTCAGGCTGGACGTACCCAAAGGTTTTGAACCGAACTTATTGCAGATCGAGGTTTACGAAGATGATATGAGTACCCATATTCCTCGGATAATGTAAAACACCGTTGCCCCAGTTAGTGGACTTCCTATATTAAATCCTTCGTTTGTACCGAAGCCAACCGCATTGGGCCGTGTAGGAGAAGTACTATCTGGCATCACTGGCAACAAGACGAAGATACTTATCAACGGACGAGGCCGTATTCCAGACGGCCTAACGGGTACGACGCTTACGGAGATAAAGAACGTTGCCAATCTAAGTTTCTCGCGTCAACTTCGGGACTTCTCGGACTTCGCCAAACAGAGTGGTAGAGTTTTTGAGCTTTATGTTCGACCGAATACAACACTTTCTGGGCCGTTGATGGATGCCATTCGGCGTGGCGACATCATTCTTAAGTTCATACCGGGAATCTAATAATGGCGGTGAAGAAAATGACAGCAGCAGAATTGATGGCGACACTCGCGATTGACCCAAACCATCGTCGAATGGTTGAAGAAAAAGAACATCAGCGTACAACTTTGGAAGCTGAGCTGGCTGTCGATGAGACGTCGTTGGTTGTGGATTGCGCGAATGCAGGAGTGGCGATTCAATCCGTTTGGGATCTTGTTAACACATCCGATAATTACAACGCTGCAATCCCAGTACTTATACGGCACCTCAGCGTAAGCCATCATCCGAAAACGCTCGAAGGAGTTGTACGAGCGTTATCGACGCACGAAGCGCATACTGCGTTCGATACATTAGTAGCTTTGTTTAAGGAGACAAAAGACAGCAATTCTGAATTGAAATGGTTACTTGGCGCGGCGATAGCAGAAACAACGAGCTACGAGTCCGTTGGTCGAGTCATTGAGTTGATTCTAGAGAAAGAAAATGGCCGAGGACGTGCATTCTTGCCTCTTGGGCTGGTGCATCTTCCGAAAGATGAAGCGTTGGCAAAGCTTAGAAGTCTCCCCGCAAGCACAGATATTGACGAGAGTATCGCAAAGGCGGTGCAATTAGTTTCTATGTCGTCGTGAAACCGCCGGATAGTGAAAAAAGGAAAGTAAAAAGTAAAGGACAGGCACAGGTGGAGCATCGTTGGGGTCATGGAGCATCGTTCTGGTCAGACCCTGTTTTCGGTTTTCGAGGTGATTGTTATCGCCGGTCAGCCACAATGACCGAAGGCGAAACGATCCTTCCGGCGAAATGAGTACTCGCCTTGTGATGCTGACGGTTCGAACGGCTTGATGCGATCATGTTGTACGATTGGCTGAGCATGCCTTCGCACGGAACAGGCGGCGATAGAAGATTGAGGACTAGGGGCCATCTGAGGACTAGGGGCCATCCATGCATGCTTTCAGACAGAATTCTAGCAACTCTAGCTCGCCGCGAAAATGCCGAGGCATTGCGGCAACCTTCGCATATTCAGAAAAATGTTAACCAGCACATAGAAATGAACGCAGATCGAACCGGAAAGTCAACGAAGCACTATCGTCGGCCCTTAATCAACCTGTGTTCAACTCAACTCGCTCGCGAAAGAATCGCTAACCGGCGCTCGGCAATGGCGAACTTCCCGTACGGTAGCCGCTTCGTCCTCGAAGGACTGCTTCTTGAGCCAACGACTCCGGTGTTCCTGCCACGCGTTTAAAGATCTTG
>JBBRJI010000218.1:0-8479 GCA_038219625.1 Pirellulales bacterium
GTCTGGGGCTTCCAAAAGTACTTTGGTCGCGGCGGATCGGCTGGCTCCCCCAAAAGCCTTAAGGAATCCGCAGCCAATCGCCATCGCAAGTTCATTCGAGGCCAAAATGCCGCCGCTGGCTGCTTTACTTAAGTACGAACAATAAATCGCCCGTTTCAACTTGACTGCCCGATTGTACTAACAATTGTACGATCTCGCCATCTCGCTCCGCGTTAATGACCGTCTCCATCTTCATCGCCTCCAAAGCCAATAGCTTTTGGCCCTTTGTCACTTTTGCACCTTGCGTCACCGCAACTCCGATCACCATGCCGGGCATGCCTGCTGCAACGTGTGTTGGATCAGCTAAATCTGCTTTGACTCGTGTCGCGGCTTTGGATTCGATCGATCTGTCAACGACTTCCACTTCGCGAGGCTGGCCGTTGAGCTCAAAGAAAACCGTTCGGGTACCATTTGGACGCGCTTCACCGATCGCTAGAAACTTAATGATAAGTCGCTTGCCAGGCTCGATATCCACGAAGAATTCTTCGCCAATCGATGGTCCAAAGAAGAAGGCGGATGTCGGTATCAACGACACGTCGCCATAACTTCGAACATGCTTCACATACTCGTCGAATACCTTCGGGTAGAGCGCACTAGTAACGATCTCTCGCATTGTTGCGTCGCGGCCCATCTTCGACTTCAATTGAACACCAATTGCGTTCAGATCCGTTGGAGGCAAGGTTTCGCCGGGACGTTGTGTCACTTCCGGATTGTTTTTCAGGATCGACTTCTTTGCCTGTGTCGGGAAGCCACCAGGAGGTTGGCCCATCATTCCACCTACCAAATCCAAGACCGAACCCGGATAATCGATTTCCCGCGTTCCGGAAACTACGTCTTCGGCAGACAATTGATTGGCTACCATGAACAGTGCCAGATCACCAACTGCTTTGCTTGTCGGCGTCACCTTGACGATGTCGCCCAGCAATTGGTTTGCTTGCGCGTAACGTTTGCAAACATCCGACCACTGATCCGACAACCCTAGTGCTTTGGCTTGTTGGTAAAGATTGGTGTATTGTCCACCTGGCATTTCGTGTTGGTACAAGTCGCCAGCTGCTACCAGCGACTCGCTTTCGAACGGAGCGTAAAATTGCCTAGCCGCTTTCCAATATTCAGACAACTGCGTCAAAGCATCGGTATTGAGTTGACTATCGCGGGGAGAAAACCGGAGGGACTCCACCAACGTGTTTAAATTGACTTGCGAAGTACCGCCCGACATCGAGGCAAAGGCACCGTCTGCAATTTCAAGTCCTTCCTCGGCAGCATTAAGTATCGAAGCAGCTTGAATGCCAGCTGTATCGTGCGTATGGAAATGGATCGGGATGCCGATCTCTTGTTTGAGCGTTGCGACCAATTTTTTCGCGGCCGCTGGTTTGCACAAGCCAGCCATGTCCTTGATAGCAAGAATGTGTGCGCCCATTCTCTCGAGTTCTTTCGCCAAGTCGACATAGTATTTCAAGGAGTACTTTTGTCGATTTGGATTGAGAATGTCGCCGGTATAACAAATGGCTGCTTCGCAAATCATGCCAGATTCCACGACTGCGTCCATCGCAACTCGCATGTTTTCGGTCCAATTGAGCGCGTCGAAAACACGGAAAATATCGATGCCAGCGTCTGCTGCTTCTTTCACAAATGCGCAGACGACGTTGTCTGGGTAATTCGTGTATCCGACGGCATTCGAAGCCCGTAGCAACATTTGGAAAAGCATATTTGGAATCTTTGAGCGGAGGTCTGCGAGACGCTGCCATGGACTCTCCTTCAAGAATCGCATGGTGGTATCAAACGTTGCTCCGCCCCACATTTCTAAACTGAAGAACTGTGGAGTTAGTCTTGCGTAAGCCTCCGCAATTTTCATCATGTCAAATGTGCGAACTCGCGTTGCCAAGAGCGACTGGTGTGCATCGCGCATGGTCGTGTCGGTTAGCAAGAGTTCTTTACTACCACGAATCGAGTCGCAGAATTTTTTTGCACCCAATTTCAAGAACTGATTCCGATAGCTCTCCGGCATTGGTTTGGTGATGTCAAGCGTCGGGAGTAGTACAGGCTCGCGTCGAATGGTCTGGTCCAAATCGCCGACCATTCGGTTGCCGTTAACCAATGTCTCGGCGATAAAACTGAGCAATCGAGTGGCCCGATCACGACGCCTTTGCAGGGCGAACAGCTCTGGAGTTTTGTCGATCATCCTTGTCGTTGCATCACCCGCTAAAAACGTCTTGTGCGTGATGAGTGAAATCAAGAATGGGATATTCGTTTTCACGCCTCGAATGCGAAACTCCTGAAGACAGCGTTCCATCCGCCCTGCGGCTTCACCGAGATTGCGACCGCGAGCAGTCACCTTTACCAATAAGGAATCGTAAAAAGGATTCACAACGGCGCCGCTAAATGCGCTGCCAGCATCCAGTCGAATGCCCATGCCACCGGCACTTCGATAATGAGTGATACGACCGTAGTCAGGACGGAATTGGTTGGTGGGATCCTCAGTGGTGACTCGGCATTGGATAGCCGAACCGACAACTTGCACATCTTTTTGAAGCGGCAGTCCTAGAGTGTCGTCACCTAGTTTTTCGCCGCAGGAGACCAATATCTGCGCTCGGACTAAGTCGATGCCAGTTACTTCTTCTGTAACCGTATGCTCCACTTGGATTCTTGGGTTGACTTCGATGAAATAAAACTTGTTCGTCTCGGTGTCCAACAGGAATTCGACCGTACCAGCGCAGTAGTAGCCAACTTCTTTACCGATTGCGATAGCTGCTTCGTAAAGTTCGGATGCGGTTTTTTTGCTTATGTTCGGAGCAGGCGCTATTTCAACGACCTTTTGATGGCGTCGTTGCACTGAGCAATCGCGTTCGTGTAGATGGATGATGTTACCGTGTTGGTCGCCCAAGATTTGTACCTCGAGGTGACGAGCTTTCCCAACAAGTTTTTCGAGAAACACTTCGTCGCTGCCAAAGGCGTTCTTCGATTCACGTTGCGCTTGTTCCAAATTGGGCGCCAGTTCCGATTCGGATTCCACAACTCGCATTCCGCGGCCGCCGCCCCCTTTGGAAGCTTTGAGCATAATTGGATAGCCCATGCTCTTCGCTGTAGCAATGGCTTCCTCGAGCGATGTCACAGCGGAAGCAGATCCCTCAAGGACTGGTACGCCAACTTTTTTTGCGATCGACCGAGCTGCGACTTTGTCTCCAAGCAACTCAAGTGCTCGGACGCTTGGCCCGACAAATGTTATTCCTGCGGCAGCGAGGGCTCTAGCGAATTCCGCATTTTCGGACAGGAAACCATAGCCTGGATGAACAGAATCGATTCCGTTTTCGAGGCAAAGGCGAACGATACCGTCAATATCGAGATAGGATCGAATAGGCTCACCTGCCTTTCCGATCTGGTACGCTTCGTCTGCTTTGAATCGGTGAAGTGCGAACCGATCCTCATGCGAGTAGAGAGCGACGGTTCTGATTTTTAGTTCGTGAGCACTTCGGAAAATTCGAGTTGCGATTTCGCTGCGGTTTGCAGCAAGCAGTTTACGAAAAGCAGCCATAGATAAAAAAACTAACGAAGGGAAATCGGATTGATGTTGTGGAGAGTGCCGTTGCACCTACGGTTTAAGGAGCGTTGTCTTAGCGAGGTCACCTGCAGTCGCAACCACAAAGGTGTCAGGCGAAACATACTCGTTGATTGCTTCATTTACATCTTTCACCGTCAATCTTGAGACGTCGGCTTCAAGCTTTTCGAAGTACTCCAAATTCCGGCCGGTAAACAGGTTGTCAGCCAGTATGCGAGCCAATTTTTCATCGCGAGACCGCTGCAATCTACGAGATTGCAGGAAGCCCTGAATGTTATCCCTTAACTCCTTTTCCGTCACGCCGTCCTTTACGAATTTTTGAATTTCTTCATCGATGACTTTGACGAGTTTTTCACGGTTTGAAGGGTTGGTTATCGCGCTAATCGAAAGCGATGCTCGCTCGTCGATTGGACTGGCTTCGAAAGTACTCGAAACTCCATAGGAAAGTCCTTCGTCATGCCGCACTCGGTTGCCAAGTCGAGATGCCCGTGTGTCGCCTCCAAGAATGTTATTTGCCAAGAGCAATGCTGGGTACTTTGGATGATCGTCTCGAATGGCGTACTGTTGACTTGCGTAGTAATTGGAATTTGCCTTGTCCGGAGTCTCGATAAAATTAATTGGCACTTTTACGTCAGAAGTCGCGGATGTAGCAATGCGCTGATAAGCAATTTTCGACTTCCACTTTGAGAGCATTACGGACAGTTTTTCCTCGACTTCTTTTGCGTCGAAATCGCCAACGACGGTGACCTCGCCTTCCGTGCCCGACAAGAACTTCGCATGAATCTCTTTGACATCGGCAAGCTTAAGATTGCGATAGTCCTCCATCTCTTCCTCAGTAGTAGGCACGTATCGCACATCCCCTCGCTTGTAAGGACTAAGAATTCTATTGACGCGTTTCTCAACTAACATACTTGGCTCCCGTTTTTGGTTTTCCAATCGGATATACGTTTGGTCCTTCAAAAGCGAGAACTCCGTTTCGTCCAAAAGAGGATTGCGGAGAATATCTTCGATCAAGGCTAGAACTTCAATCAACGTTTCTTTTTTAGTTTCGACAGAGATTCTGAGGATTTGCGGAATTGAGCTGATGCGAATATCAGCCTTGAGTTGGTCCTTTCGATCATTGACCTGCTGCAACGTGAGTGTCTTGGTTCCTCGTTCCATTAAGCTCCCCAGCAACTCGCAAGCCGCCGTCTTACCCATCAATGACTTTTCGTCGCCGAAGCGGAGGTTGAGAGTCAAGTTGACAGTGTTGCCCAGTGTCTTCTTAGGCAAAAATGCAAAGGGGATTCCTGTCGTCAGTTCGCCGCGTACTAGTCGCTCTTCGATATTTTTTGGCGAGGGATCGAACTGTTCCCCCTCACTGATTGATTCTCGTCCCACATAGTCCTTTACCAATACAGCAACGCTTGCGCGATCTGGAATGTTGACGCGTTCCGATATCTCGGTAGGCAGATAAAGACCAACCGTTCGGTTGTTCCTGACTAAGTACTTTTGCGCAACTCGCTGCACTTGTTCTGGCGTAGCACTTTCGATTCCGTCTCGATACAGGAAATACAATCGCCAATCACCTTGGGAAGCCCAATAGCTAAGTCTCGCGACGAGGCTATCCGTTTTAGATGCTGCCATTTCCCTAGCATTAAGAATCTGTTGCCGTGCTCGATTTACTTCTTCGCTATTGACGGGAGTGTTGCTCAAGTTTTCAAGAGTATCGATCATGGCAGATTGTGCACTATCAATTGCCTTATTCTTAGGGACTTCAGCAAAGAAAAAGATGGTTCCCGGATCATGCTGTCCAAATGCACCGCCGAACATTTCGGAGGCCTTTTTCGTTTCAATCAACGATTTATAAAGTCGACCGCTCGGTTCATCCGTCAGGATCGACGCCAGGAGATCCACGGCCGCAAACTCAGAATCGCTACCACATGGAATGTGATACATCGTTCCAACGACTTGGACATCACCTACCCGACGTACGACGGTCGTGCGTTCTCCATCCTGTGGCGGCTCGACCGTGTAGGTTTGAAGCAATGAAGCTTTTGGCTTTTCGAGTACTCCAAAGTACTTGCGAACGTAGTCGAGCGCCTTTTTTTCGTTAAAGCTACCGGCTATCACGAGCATCGCATTGTCAGGTCGATAAAACTTGCGATAAAACGCACGCAAGCTATCGATTGGCACGCGTTCTATATCACTGCGGTTTCCAATGGTCGAGTTACGGTAGTTGTGCCATTGATATGCCGCCGAAAACATGCGCTGCTTCAAAACTCGAATTGGGCTGTTTTCGGCTCGCTCAAATTCGCTTCTTATGACCGTAAACTCTTTTTGCAAATCGTCATTTAGAATTCTACTATTCACCATGCGGTCGGCTTCAAGTCGAATGGCGAATTCTAAGTTTTCATCAGATGCCGCTAGAGTCTCGTAATACCTGGTTTGGTCTAGACCTGTTGAACCATTAAAGTCCGCTCCATGGTCTCGCAAAACGTCAGGAATTTTAGGGTGCAGCTCCGTCCCTTTGAACAGCATGTGCTCCAAAAGATGTGCCATTCCTGTTTCGCCGTAACCTTCGTGGCGTGAACCTACAAAAATCGTGCAGTTGACCGTTACTTTTGGCTGGCTCTTGTCTGCAAAGAAAAGGATTTTGAGGCCATTATCAAGGACAAATTCATTCATGCCTTCCACAGAACAAATCATGGTAGGCATTTTATCGCCCGCTGCAGAATAATGAAAAGGGCCAAACAGGCTGTTGATGGCCAAAAGCAGGCAGGCTAGGAATACCACGCGTGGGTAGACTAATCGCATCGTGAAATGGTCCTGAGGCTCGCGAAGGTTCGCGGTCGGTTCTTCGAAGGGCAATATTGTAATACAATCTGCGGGGTTCGTAGATTGGACATCCATCGAAGTAACAGAATAAACAGGTTGGGTAATAGAATGGCATGGCAAACTGTCTGCGAGTCGAGTGACCTCGACGAAGGTCAGTCCATTGAGGTCGTTTTCCGCGGGGATGTCATTGCCGTTTATCGCCATTGCGATGTTCTTTACGCGATCGACGGAATATGCATGCACCAGGGAGGCCCCCTGGCTCGCGGACGATTGGCCAACGGAACCGTCACCTGCCCTTGGCACGGATGGCAGTATGAACTTGCGACGGGAAATCATGCCCCAACCTGCAAACCAATGCTGAAAACCTACAAAATCCAGGAATCCGATGGGAAAATTGAGATTGACTTACCTACCTAACACTTCCTAGCATTCCGCTCGGTCTTGAAGAAAGATTGATTTTGTTGAGTGCTCTTGCCAAGAATCGTTCGGCAACAAATCACTCGGTAGTGAATCAATCGATCCAAGCCCAATTAATTGTGTTTAAGAATGGACATCGGTCAGGGAGGACCGCAGTGCAAACTATCAAAACCGCCATCGTCGTTGTCTTGTTGCTGTTCGTTCTATATGGAGGCTACATCGCTATGAATGGGACCAATACGCCCCTCAAACCGGAATTGGATCTCGCCCTACTGGGCCAAACCATCCCCGACGTCTCTGGCCCTGGCCCCATCGCGTCTACCAATTCAGGAAACACCGCAAGTGCTTTCGACATGTTCAATAGCACGCCGTCCAAAGGATTCGCCTCCAGCACTACCGCGTCTCCCTTTGCAAACTCGAACACTTCCGAGTCATCCCTACCACCCGCGTTCCCAGCCTCGACCAACCCATCATTGCAGCCGGCCCCTCTTCTGACCCCGCCCAGCGGCATCTCAGCGCTGGGTGATTCGCTTCCCAGCACGCTGCCACCTCTGGCCAACACACCTTCATCCTCATTCAATCCTGCCTTTCCTCAGAGCATCGATGAGAAATTCCCGCCGAGCTTGCACGAATCGTCTATCCCGGTTTCGACCGACACGCCAAATTTTGGCAGGAGCATTGCCGATTCCAAATATCCTGGGAAGCTCCCCTCATCCGCGACCGAATTACCGCCCTCCGCCAAGTCACTTCCCCCTCTAGACTTGTCGACCGATCCTACCTCCATATCGAATTCGATTGGGTCTAGTCCTATGTCGATCAAATCATCCGCCAGCAAGTCCTATGAGAACGCCAAGGACCTGGCCATGGAACAGATTGATCGCCACAATTTAAAAGATGCACTAGCCACGCTCTCTGTCTTCTACAATGCACCAGAAATCACCACCGAACAACGTCAGGATCTGCTGGATCTGCTGGACGCGTTGTCGCGCGAAGTGGTCTTCTCTCGCCAACACATCATAGACTTGCCTTATGTAGTTGCTCCTGGCGAAACGCTTGAGCAAGTAGCCAAACGATACGACTTACCACCTGACATTCTAGCTCGTATCAACTCGATCGACACCACGACGCCACTCCGAAGTGGCGAAAAGCTCAAGGTTGTTCCGGGGCCATTCCGAGCCGAGGTCGATTTGGCCAAAAACGAACTCACCCTGTTTTTGGGAGACCTTTACGCCGGCCGATACCCAGTCACATTTGGGGCGGAACCGTCACCGTCGCCTGGCGTCTTTCAAGTCATCGATAAGCAGAAGAATCGAAACTACTACGGTAACGGTGTCCAAATCCAATACACCGATCCTAAAAATCCCTTTGGCGGTTATTGGATCGATTTAGGCCAGGACCTATGTATTCACGGTTCGTCTAGCAGCGGGCAAGCAGACTCAAAACTCGGGTGTATCAGCCTTTCACCGATGGATGCAAACGACATCTTCGGTATGCTTAGCCGCGGCTCCCAAGTGACGATTCGCAGATAAGATTCAATGTAGATCGGCAATCGATGCCATGACCTTTCGCGTAGCTTCGGTTATCCGAGACGAAGACATCCACCACGGAGAGGTACGTCTACCAGGCTACACTAAGGGCTCTACGGAAATGATA
>JBBRJI010000219.1:0-8474 GCA_038219625.1 Pirellulales bacterium
CATTGTCGCCTTTAGCTCCGCAAAAGTGCGTTAACGACGCACACTTTTGCGGAGCAAAGTGCGACACTAAATCACGGCGGAGACCAACGTGCCACTATCATGCGAATGGCTGCCGGCAAGGCTTCGCACTCCAGTTCGAAAACACGACGCTGGAGCGATTCGGCTGTATCGGTTTCCAGCACCTTGCAAGTGCTCTGCAGGATGATGGGACCATGATCGTACTCATTATCAACGAAATGTACCGTGCAGCCTGAGACTCTCACTCCAAAATCGATCGCCGCTTGATGCACCTTCAGGCCATACATGCCCTTGCCTGAAAAGGATGGGATCAAGGACGGATGAATATTAATCACCTTGTTCTCAAAGTCCGCTGGAATCAAGACGTGTTGGAGATACCCCCCCATTACCACCAGCTTGGCTCCAGCCTCACGAATAGGTCCAAAGACACTTTCGGAGTGTTCTTTCGCGGACTGAAGTCTCAGCTTGGGGACAACAACCGTTGGGATACAGGCTTCCTTTGCATGGTTCAGCCCGCCAGCCTCTTTCTTGGAGCTGACGACCAATCGAAATTCCACCGGCAGCGTTCCGCGATCGCGCTGTTCGATTAGATTCTTGAGTGTCGTACCACTTCCGGAAATCAAAACGGCGGTAGGTAGCAGTCCATGCACGAAAGGCATCACTTCTTGGTCTTCTTGGCTTCAGCTTGTTGCATCACTCCACTACTCCAAAAAACCGGTGACCTGCAATGGGCATTTCAACGGAATACAATCCCGTCCGGCAGGTCGCAACCAAAGTCTTCATTTCCGGGCCTCCGAAGGAACAGTTAGCGGGTTGCTCCGGAAAGGAAATAATTCCAAGTAGTTTTCCTTGCGATGAAACCACTTGTACACCCAAGTCTGTCGTCACGTACAGATTGCCCCGAACATCGATCGACAGACCATCACCGCCGGAATTTTCTTTTTGCGCTGGCTGTTTGATTTCATACAAGACTCGCTTGTTTTCGATCACGCCTGGCGACTTAACTGTGTAAGCGTGCACTTGTTTTTGCATGCTCGGTACAACGTAGAGAGTTGATTCGTCCGGCGAAAGGATGATGCCATTGGGAGCATCTAGGTCGTCTCCAAGTCGCGTTACCTCCCCTTTGTTCGACCGATAGTAGAAGGCTTCTTTGCCTTGGGGCCACGGTTCCGGTGCCATGTACCTTGGGTCTGTGAAATAGATGCCGCCCAACTTGTCGATGACCAAATCGTTGCACGCGTTGAATCGCGTGTTCTGATACTTAGAGGACAACGACTTAACCTGTTTGGTGGCAGTATCGATGGCGATGAGTTCGCCATCCATTCGGCATCCGATCAACATGGCTTTGCCGTCAAACATCAAACCGTTGCAATGACCACAGGCTTCCATAAAGATCTCGAGGTTGCCTTTGAGATCGGTTCGCAGGATTCGATCGTTTGGAATGTCGGTGAAGTACAAATGCTTCCCGTCGTATGCAGGTCCCTCGGTGAATTTGAATCCTCCGTGAACCTTGGCGACTTTGCCAGCACCGGGGAAATCCTGCGACAAACCTGAACTGATCATCGCCGTGCAAAGAACGAACAGAGAGAGAATAGCCCAGTAGAGAGTTACAATCGTTCGCATAGTGTGAAGCTCCAACAACTTGAGTCGCGGGCGCTAGCCGCGTAAGAAATCGTTAAGATCCAGAAACGCGGCTAGCGCCCGCGGCTTTTTAACTGGATCTGAGCATTCCATCAACGTCGTCCGAAATCTCACGATTCCGGCTACGAACCAATCCTTCGACCAAGTGTCGAACGATGGATTATATGATCTTGCTTGCATTGCCTGCTTGACCGAACGAAATCATGCGGTCCATGCAGACTTGCTTCATGGCAGTTCGAGCTGGCTTGAGGTAGTCGCGAGGGTCGAATTTGTCAGGACTTTCGGCCAATACTTTTCGAATCGCGCCGGTGATCGCCATACGGCAGTCGGTATCCACATTGATTTTGCGTACACCGCTCTTGATGCCTCGTTGAATTTCTTCGACGGGCACCCCCCAAGTTTGCTTCATTTTGCCACCAAACTTGTTGATGATGTCTTGCAGTTCTTGCGGGACGCTGCTGCTGCCGTGCATCACCAAGTGGGTGTTCGGAAGCAGCTTGTGGATGGCTTCGATCCGGGACATTGCCAAAACTTCACCATCGGGCTTGCGTGTAAACTTGTAAGCTCCGTGGCTTGTCCCAATAGCAACGGCCAGTGCATCGACTTTGGTTTCCTCCACGAATCGTTGGGCTTCGTCCGGGTCGGTCAGCAGTTGATCGTGGCTCAAGACCCCTTCGGCGCCATGTCCGTCTTCGGCTTCGCCTGACCCAGATTCGAGCGAGCCCAAGCAACCGAGTTCGCCTTCGACGGACACATTGCGCGCGTGCGCCATTTGGACAACTTCTTTCGTGACCGCCACATTGTATTCGTAAGGTGCGGGGGTTTTTCCGTCTTCTTTGAGCGAGCCATCCATCATGACGGAGGTGAACCCGTTTTCGATGGCAGACAGGCAAGTCGCAGGGGAATTGCCGTGGTCCTGGTGCATGACGATCGGAATGTTGGGATAGAGTTCTACCGCAGCCAACATCAAATGGCGTAGGTACGCATCTTGAGAATAGGTTCGCGCGCCGCGGGAAGCTTGAATGATGACCGGGGAATTGGTTTCCTGAGCCGCTTCCATGATGGATTGGATCTGCTCCATATTGTTGACATTAAAGGCAGCCACTCCATACCCGTTTGCGGCTGCGTGATCGAGGACTTTGCGAAGCGGAACCAGGGCCATTTGAAAACTCTCCGAATTGAAATGAAAGTGGGTATAAGGCAATATAAGTTGAGATGCACTGTTTTCTCGAACAGGAACGCGTAGGATTATGGGGCTGTTTGCCACCACCGACAATCCGTAATCATCTGCCTTATCCAACGAAAATGACATGGAGCAAGACTTTACCAAACCCATTCGGAGCGTCGCCAAGCTGCAACCCCTGGACAATTATTTGAGCGGTAGTTGGGATGCACTTGGGGCCGGCGCACCCGTGCTAGTGGCTCTTTCGCAACTTTGCAGCAATGCTATGGTCGATTTAAACGCCGCAAGTCCCATCGACGTAGCGCAGCTCTCGCCAGAGGCTAAGGCAATTTTAGTGGCCTCCCGCAACCGGGGTGTGATCGAGGTCAAAGCCGTTAACGCGGCTTTCGAAGCTCCTTCGCGAATGCTAGCAGTTTATGTCGAATTGGACGAAACTCAGACAATCGCCTTCCGCGATCGGAATGAACCCGAAGTTACGGTTCGTTTTTTAGAGGGCTTTCGTGTGCTGTGCGAAAAAGGTCTGGTCATGCACCACATCCATCGCGACTTTTCTTTGACCAGCCGAGGCTTTGAAGTAGCCAGAACCATTTCCAAAGAAGAGGTACAGTCGTGGCTCGACAAGGGCACCGAGTTTGGGCTGCACGACTAGTTGGCTGCGGTACGCTTATCGTGGCTATAGCCAGCGTCTCCGCGTATTTGATTTGGCAACGATTTGCCAACGAATCGACCATCGTGTCAGTAGAGCCCGTCGGATCCAACTCCAAAATATCTTCTGAAAATCAGAAGCCAGAGGCCCCGCACCCGCTCGATCCATTGCTGGATTTTGCGAGAACGGCTTTGCGTAACCATTTTCAAAAACACCGAGATTACACGGCCGTTTTGATCAAACGGGAGAGAGTGGATGGCAAACTGCTGCCAGAATCCAAGATGGCCTTAAAGTTAAAGTATGGCGTCCCGAGAGAATTAGAAACGGCCCAACGCCCTGTTTCTGTCTACCTACGGACCCTCGAACCCAAATCCCAAGCCGGACGCGAAGTTATCTGGGTTCAGGGACGCAATAACAACAAGTTAACGGCCCATGAAGGTGGGATTTTAGGCTTTATCTCAGTGGATTTGTTGCCCGAAAGTCGCTTGGCGATGATGGGAAACCGGTATCCCATCACCGATATCGGCATCGAAAAGCTGCTCGCCAAGCTAATCGAGAGGGGGGAGAGGGATCGCCAACTTGGACCGGCAACCGTTCGAACCACGGAAAACGCCTCGATCGGCGGCAAAACATGCCGACTGATGGAGGTCATTCATGAGTCTCCGACCGCCTTGGTCGATGGCAAAACTGTCGAGTTTGAGTTTTTTTTGGCGCAAATCTATATCGACGATGAGCGGTTGATTCCGCTCAAATACGCCAGTTTTTCCTGGCCAAAGACCCCGGATGCGGCGCCGGAGCTGCTCGAGGAGTACACGTATCTGGATGTAATGATCAACGTAGGACTTAACGAAACGGACTTTGACATCAGGAATCCAGCTTACGGTTTCTAGTGCATTCGGATTCAAAGCCTTTCCCTCGTCTGCGCCCGTATGCCTTGGGCAATTGCTCTAGCCAAAAAGCTCTAAGACGCTGACAATTCGGGACTTAAAACATGTTTCCAAATGTTCGAAATCACAACCTTGAATTTGCTCTCGGTTTTTGATTCGTGCTCCACAATAATTTTCAAACGAGCGACTAGTTAGTGGACAGAAAACTTTTTGCATGGCTGCTGATCTGCATTTCGATGTTCTTGCTATTCAATAGCATGCAGCGACAACGCGACATTGCGCGCATCGAAAAAGAAAAGCAGGCGACAATCGCCGAAGTCAGCAAAGAGAAAAAGAAGGCTCAAGCGAAGGAAGCCGCCGAACGCTTAGCCACCGAAGATCCTGATTTCTCATTGCCACCGCAGCCCCCCCGTGAACGTTTTACGCTGGGCAGTATGGACCCCAAGGATGGCTACCAACTTCTCGTGACGTTGGATAACGAGGGGGCGGCAATCGAGCGCATTGAGTTGATGCCCCAAAAGTCGCCAGGCAAATTTGAATACCGATCGCTGGATGAGAAGGAACGCCAAGGCTACCTCGGCTATTTGGCACTGGTAGAATCCACCTCGTCGCTCGATATCAACTCAGTTCCAAAGGGGTCGCCCGCTGCCAACGCGCAATGCAAGGAGAATGCAAATCTCGTAGGTTTGTTGCCAGGGGACAAGATCATTGGCTGGGATGGTCTAACAGGCTTTCCCTCGATCTACAAATGGGATAACCGCCTCAACAACCAACCGGCTGGACGACGCATCGAGCTCAAGATCTTTCGCGACACATCCGGAATCGTCGCACCGGTCAAAGCCGAAGTCGCGTCCGATAATGAAGTCAAAGGCGATGAGGCAGATTCAAAACAAAACGATGCGCCTGCCATGGGGGCGCCGGTAGGAACCGAGCTGACCTTTGAATGCGTGTTTTCTGAAAAGCCGGTTGACGTTTTGCGAGCGGAAGATGATTTCAAAGTCGAACAAGTCAAAGGCAACTATCCGCACGTCTCCTGTGCCACGACCTTGGCGTCGGTCGATCAGTCCTCGATCGAAGACGGGGAGCGAGCAATCCAGGGTCTAGAACCTACGCTCAAAGGACGCTGGAATGCCAAGCCACTCGAAATGGCCGAGGGGATGGGCATCGAATTCACTATGCCACTGCGTTCCTATTTAAAGCTGGCTGGAATCAAAGCTAACTTGGAATTGGTGAAGCAATACAGGCTGTATCCCGCAAAACCAATCCAGAGGCAAGACGACCCGAGTACCCGTCAGCAGCACGTTGAATTGACCACCATCGTACGCAATCTGGACGATGAAACGCACACCGTGGCCATACGACAAGAAGGGCTAAACGGAATTTCGCTGGAGGGATGGTGGTACCCGACCAAAATTTCCCCGTTCTTCTTCAGTGCAGCTGGTGCACGTGACGTCATCGTCAGCGATAGCGTTGAAAGCCATTCGCTTTTTACCACCCGACGCGTTGTTGCGAGAGCCACCAGTTTTCCTTCGGCCCCGGATGAGTTGTTGTTTGGCCCGGCGGATAGCGCAGCCAAACGCAACATCAATTACATAGGCTTGGACACCCAAACCTTTACGGCTGCCATGTTGCCCAGCCCGAGCGAGCAGTCCTCCATGCAAAACTTGAATCGCGGTGGCGCCACTGTCTACAATTCGGACTTTGCAGACCCGAACCTACTCCCCTCCTCAAAACAACAAGCGGCCAACATCGGTTTTTGGTTTGAATCCAATGCTGCCAAGATCGCACCCAAGGGGGAATGGAAACAAAGTTATCAAATCTTTGCTGGTCCGAAGGATCCAGAGCTGTTAGCAGCCTACAAGCTGGATGAAGCGATTGAATACGGTTGGGACATCTTCCGTTTCTTTGCCAAGCTACTTCGCTACATCCTGCACTTCTTCTTCTGGCTGACCAGCAATTTCGGAATCGCCATCATCATGCTTACGGTGCTTGTCCGGTCTTGCATGTTTCCAGTTAGCCGCATGATGGCTCTGAATGCACAGAAAATGCAGTCGGTTCAACCTCAATTGGCAAAGTTGAAGGAAGCACTCAAGGACGACCCTCGCAAGATGATGGCCGGCCAACAGATGCTGATGAAGAAGGCTGGCATCAATCAATTTGCAGGCTGCTTGCCGGCACTGATTCAACTTCCAATCGTGATCGGGCTATATCGCTGCGTGTCCGTAGACGTTGGACTCCGTCAGCAGTCGCTTATTCCAGGGTGGGATTGGTGTTCGAATTTGGCTGGCCCCGATATGTTCTTGGATTGGCATTCGTGGATGCCGGAACTGATTGCCGGTCGAGGCTCGGGATGGTTTGGACCTTACCTCAATATCTTGCCGATCGTCACGATCACGTTGTTTATTATTCAGCAAAAAGTATTGATGCCAAAGGCGACGGACGATCAGACTCGTGTTGCTCAGCAAATGATGATGGTGATGACCATCATGATGGGGGTGTTATTTTTCAAGGTTCCGGCCGGGCTTTGCATTTACTTCATTACGTCTTCGACTTGGTCGTTGGTAGAACGATTTCTGATCAAGCGATTTACGCCGAAGTCGAGCATGGTCAATTTGCCCGAGAATGCAGTCAGCGACATCATGGCAACCCTGGCAAAGTCAGCCACACCTCAACAACGCGTTGCGACCTCACCGTCCAACAGCGATAGGCCAAAGATGAAAGCCACCAAGCCACCCGAGACACTTGCGGACATTTTCCCAAAGTGGTTCGGCAAGAAAGCGGAGGTTGTCACTGCGAATAACGACAAATCCAAACGCCCTGCAGCCGCCCCACCCGAACGTGGCAACAAGAGAAAGAAAAGGTAGTGTGGCACGGCGGTCCCCGCTTATTGTCGTCTTTCGCTCTGCGAAAGTGCGCCTTGTGAACGCACTTTTGCGGAGCAAAAGGCGACAATTGTGGACGAGCGAGGCCCTTCGCTCGTTGGATTCAAAACCTGAGCGAGGGCCTCGCTCAGCCACAAAAAACCAACCCTCTCGGTCGATCAACTTGTCGAATTGAAAGCAAGCGATCAATCAAGCCACTCTTTTTTTATCCGGCTTCGCTACGTAGGAATACACTCATTCCAAAAACCTCTTCGAACAAATCGCCGGATTGACGTACGGTCAATTGTTCGAGAGAGACATCTTCGATGCCGTGCGTGGCGATCGTCAGGCGATCTCCATCGCGCCGACAACGAATATTGCTAATCCGCTGTGAGCGAGATTCGTCCAAGGCAATAGCAAGCCGCAGAATCGCTGCTAACTTGGCAACCGCCACCCGATCGTTGCGGTCCAGAGTTGCATAACCCTCGTGGTCCGGCTGAGGCGACGAGCGGCGATGGTACCTTACGATCAAAGCCACCAGCAAAACGTCCCGAACCGAAAGACCAAACAACTCGCTGTTTCGGATGATGTACATGGCGTGCTTGTGATGGCTCCGTGCATTGATAAACGTCCCAATTTCATGCAGCAAGGCGGCCAAATACAAAATCAGTTCCATGCGTTGGTCGAGTTGGTGTTCTTCGACTAGATCCGAAAACAGCTTTCTCGACAACGTCGCAACGTGCCGAGCATGGGTCTCATCAAAGGCTAACTTGCGTCCCAAGTTGATGGCGGACCGGATAATTTGATTTCGAAATTCTGCGGTCCAAGCGTCGCGCACAGCCAGGTCGCTCAAAAGTCCATCTCGCAGATTGGTATCGGCAATGTGAATCTGTTGGCACTGAAACTCTTTCGCCAACAGGACGTAGCTCATGAGCGCGGGCCATACCGTATCCGCATCGGCGTAGGACAACCCAAAGCGAGCGACTAAGTCTTCTTCTTTTAGCACGCTGACTAACTTTGCAAACTCCAGCAAGCCATCGACTGGAACACTGCAAATCTGATTATTGAATTGAGCACCTGGGACATTGGCCGCCGCCAAACGGACGTCACCCCCGATCGCAACCATCTGGATCTGCTTGTCGGAATCGACGTGCTCGTAGATTTGGTGCACCAGGCGATGGATTTGGCTTTCAATGATGGCTCGCTGCTTGGCGTGCGATGTTTTGAGCTTGTCGACT
>JBBRJI010000220.1:0-8453 GCA_038219625.1 Pirellulales bacterium
GGAAACTTCGCCTTCGAGGGTTTCGATAATGGGAAGACTAGTGATCGAACCACCGCCCAAGGCCTTAGAAAGTTTTGCCGATCGTTCTAGCAAGCGGCTGTGGCAGTAAAACACATCACCAGGGAACGCCTCACGTCCTGGTGGACGACGCATCAAGAGGCTCAACTGACGATATGCGACTGCTTGTTTACTCAAGTCATCGTAAACGATCAGTGCGTGGCCGCCATTGTACATAAAGTGTTCGGCCATCGCAGTTCCGGCGTACGGAGCGACGTATTGGAGCGGAGCTGGAGCACTCGCCCCGGCAACGATGACGGTTGTGAACTCCATCGCGCCGTTCTTTTCCAGCGCATCGATCACCAACGCTACTGAGGAGTCCTTTTGACCGATAGCAACATAGAAGCATTTTACGCCTTTGCCTTTCTGGTTCACGATTGCATCGATGGCTACGGCGGTCTTGCCAGTCTTTCGGTCACCGATGATCAGTTCGCGTTGTCCGCGTCCGATCGGGGTCATCGCGTCAATGGCTTTGATCCCGGTTTGCATTGGCTCATGTACGGGTTGTCGCTCAGCAACACCGGTGGCAATCAGTTCGACTGGCCTGGTGATGGTTGCGTTGACAGGCCCTTTGCCGTCAAGCGGGTTTCCGAGTGGATCCAGAACTCGACCGATGACAGCATCGCCAGCGGGAACCGACAGCAGTTTGCCAAGAGCGCGAACTTCGTCCCCTTCTTTGATGCTCAGGTAGTCACCGAGAATGATGACCCCGACGCTTTTTTCTTCGAGGTTGAAGGCCAAGCCGGTAACGCCGCTTGGGAACTCGACCATTTCCCCAGACATGACGTTCGAAAGACCATAGACACGGGCGATACCGTCTCCAACTTCGAGAACCGTGCCCACTTCTCGCACGTCGATCGTGCTACCGTATTGTTGAATTTCGGCCTGGATGACCGACGCGATTTCGTCCGAATTGAATTTCATGGTTTGTTGATCAACGACTTACAATGGATCAAAAAGGTTTGGTTATTCGCTTGAGAGCGATTTTGTAGTTTCGTTCAATTGTTTCTAGGAAGCTAAGCTGCTCAACTTCTCTCGAATAGCTATTTCGGCCTTAGCCAAGGTAGCCTTTTTGAGCAGGTTCAATTGTCCATCGACGCTGCCGTCGAAGACCATATCGCCGACTCTTACGATCAATCCGCCAAGAATCGTTGCATCTACTTTGGAGGTAATAGCAACATCTTTCTTGAACAGGTTTTGCAGTTTTTCCTTCAATGATTTGAGTGCAGCCTCATCGAGTGGTTGTGCCGTCGTAACGAGCACCCGAACTCGCCCCACCGCTTCGTCTCGAAGTGAAGCCGCAGCTCGGTAGATACCGCGAATTGCGTTTAATCTACCTCGACGCGAGACCACTTTTAAGAACGTCAAAAGGGTTGCATCCATTTTGCCAGCGAAGACTTTATCGAGTACCCGAATCTTTTCGTCCGACGCCAGCTTGGGATTGGCCAACGCCATTTCCAAAACCGGTTGCTTGTCAAAAACATCGTGAATGAGTGAATGAAACTGTTCCATCACCGAATCCACGTTTCCGGTCGAGCCAACCGCAGCCAGCAACGCTTTTGCGTAGATGGGTCCGACGTGCATCGACTCGTCATCGAAGGCTGAATCGCTTTTTTGTGTTTCCGACATCGTACTGCTTCGATTGGTGACTTGCGGGCTAGTGGACTAGTTTTGGCTTGGCATCTTGTTAAGCGAATCGGCGATCAACTGCTTGTGATCATCGGATCTTAATTCGCGACCAACAACTCGACGGGCCAATGAGAACGCAATCTCTGTGCTCTTGCCAGCGATATCGGACAATGCACTTTGTTTTGCGGATTCAATATCGGCCAAAGCCCGATCGCGCTGGCGACTCGCCTCAGCTTGTGCCTCGGCTACGATTCGCTGGCCAGCCGACTCCGCATCCTTCCGAGCCTGAGTAATCAGGTCTGCAGATTGCGCATGAGCCGTTTGCAGCTTAGCATCGTATTCCTTCAGCTTTGCCATGGCTTCATCCGCAGATCGTTTGGCCTCTGAGATTTGAGTGGCAATCGTCTGCTCCCGCATCGCAAGACCTTGGGAGATTGGCTTCCACGCCAACACGTACAAACCACCGACAAGCAGCAAAAAAACTACTGCTGACCAGATCGTTTTGTCGGTTTTTATGTCGATCAACGAATCCAAATTCGCACCTGCATAACCGGAGGTTGGATCCGGAGCATGATCATCGCTGCTTGCAATCGAGTTGCTGGCGAAAGCAAGACATACCGCAAGGCATAAAAGCCATTTCAACAAAGTAACACCGTTAAACATTGTCGTAACCACCGGGTAGATATTACTACTTGCCAAACTGTTGCGAGCCAACAAGAACTGCGTAGAACGCAACGCCTTCGATAAGAGCGGCGGCGATAATCATCGTAATACGAATCGTACCAGCTTGCTCTGGTTGACGAGCGATCGATTCAACAGCGCCCTTACCGAGCAAACCGATACCGATACCAGCACCAATAACAGCCAAACCGCCACCAATTGCGCCTGGCATGGAACCAGCACCTTGTGCGGAAGCAGGCATAGCCATCAACGCGACAGCACCCAGTGCATACAAACCAACTCGAACAGAATTAATCACTTTCAAAATCTCCTAGCTATTCTTAACGCTACAAAATACGCATGGAAGCAAAAATTTTGCGAAACACACATTGGATTCGCACCAACAAATCACCTAGTGGTGATGCATCGAACTACCGATGAACATCGCTGCCAGGAACGTGAACAAATAAGCCTGCAAAAAGGCCACAAGCAATTCCAGTAGACTAAGCACTGTCGTCCCGAGAACCGAAACGATGGCCACGGCACCCCACGCCGGAGTACTCATCATGGCGGCCGGTACGCTGATTCCAATTCCCAGGATCCCAAGTAGCACCAAGTGGCCAGCACCCATGTTCATCAACAAGCGAACTGCCAAAACCATGTGCTTAATGAACAAAGATGCAAACTCGATCACCCACATCAACGGCACGATCCAAAAGGCCAGATACCAGGGCAGACCAAGCTCTGGGCAAATATTTTTCAAGAACCCCACGGGGCCAAACGTTTTAATCCCCATAGCCACACCGATCACAAAAACGATTCCAGCCAAGGCTAGTGTCGTTCCAAAGGCTGCAGTCGGCGATCCCACCCACGGCAACATCCCCATCAGGTTGCAGCCTAAGATGAAAAAGAAAAACGTCCAAAGCAGCGGCATGAATTTGTCCGCATCATGTTCACCCATGGCTGGGACTGCAACGTCGCTACGAACCCACTGAACCATCGACTCAAGAGCATTCCACCGCTTGCCTTTCGGCGACTGTCCCGTAGCGACCCTTTTGGCCAACCAACCAAACATAGCCAGTGCAAGCACAGCAACAACCAATTCGATGATCATGTAGCGAGAAAGACAAAAGCCTGACTCGGCCTCGTAGGCATTTCGCGGAGTACCAAACGGCTGTGGTATGAGGATCTTGCCGTCAAGGGACTTGTTGTATTGAGTGATCTTGTCCTTGGACCAATCGCGGTTTGGTGCCTCTGAATGATAAGCATTCAGGAATGAATCACTATTTACTTGTGCTTTGAGCTCATTCCATTTCGCCAGCTTCTCGGGCGAATTTTGCAATTGAATGAACCAATCGATTTCCGGCCGAGGGTTCGACGCTAGGTATACTTGGTAACTGTCGGTGGCCTTGGGAGAGTTTTCGGACGCCCAGGTACCGGCCGTTGCCAAGGTTGTCGCCGCTTGCTTTTCTAAATATGCGTCCAATGGCCAGCCGGCGTTTTTGGGCTCCTGATGCTGCCACTCTTCCCAGCTATGTTTAAGACCGGACAATATTTCCGAACGGACTCCAAGCTGAGAAAGCCCTGCCACCATCGTGTCGGCTTCCCAAGATTGGTAGTCCGAATCCAGTCGCACATACCAAGATGGAAAATCCGCGGCCTTCTCGCGATGGCTTCTCCAGAGTATCCGCGGGACCTCAAAGAAGTAGCCATCTTTAATATGGAGAATATCTGAAGCCATTGCTCAGGCTAGCTCTGGGGAGGATTTGAAAATGACTGATTACGAATTAGTAACGCGGATTGTAGTAACAAGAATGGAAAATAATAGCCCAGCAAACAATTGCAAAAAGAATTGTGGTGTTGCCATTTTGTCGCAGTTGAAATGGCCAGCGCTCCAAGCAACACCGAAAAGCGAAATCCCATAGTAAGCAGTATCGATAAATCAGACTGCGCAATGTTTTTGTTTCCGAACTGCCAACCCACGGATCCAACGCAAGAGGAGAGGCAAACCGCCAACGCGAGTGTCGAGTATTCCTCAAAAGCTCCGCGGCCAATCAAGAACCAGGTGGCTCCCCAACAAGCAACTGCAAGCGCACAATAGGCCGCAAGTTCCACGCCCCCCAAACGCAAAAAAAATTCGCTTGACCCTCGCTTTTCACTCATGGCCACTGCCCGCGGATTTTCCTCCATCGGTACTCTTGCGAAGTTCTCGACTTTTCTTGGCGGCTAGATCGGCGATGCGAGCGACATAGAGCAAGCCGAAGATTGCGATTCCAATGCCAAGCACAAATCCAATCACGACAAAGAACTGCGTGCCCATCCATTTGTCCAAATAGCTACCTGCGACGCCCGGAATAACCATCAAAATTATGACCGCTATGGCGCGCGAGGCAGCATTTGTGTTGGACTGTGCCTCAATCCGGTCAGCATCGCTTCCGTTCCAATTCTCCCCTGACGCAGGCTTGGAATTCCCGGCACTGGTTTTATCCATGGTCGCCTGCGTTACCTTAGAGTCGGAAATAGTGCGTTGAAAAACGAAACAAAAATGCTCTGCAATGGTATCATTCCGATGCGTTCGGACTAGAAATGACGATACTTTCAAAGCATACTAGATTTCAGCTATTACGGGCTTGGCCCGGGATTTTATTCATTGTTCCCTACTACCGAACAGTTCGATGCCGCTCAAAGCGACCTCGTACTCTGCCATGGAAGGTAGCAATCCTTTCCATGGCCCCTAGGAGTTTCCCTTGAACGCCCCGAAAAAGAACCAGCCGACAGCCAAAAAGCTGGCTGCCAAAAGAAAAGACACTGCTTCTAGTGAGGCAACTGTTAAGACAAAGGGAAAATCCCCGGCTGTCGTTGCGACCCGACCAAAATTGGAAAAGGGGGCCTCTAAATCGAAAGCAAATTCGAAAAAGCCCAGTGGTTTCAAAGGAAAAGCAGGCGAAGCCAACTCGACCAAGCCATCGTCCAGCGCAGCCAAAGTCGCAAAAGCTGTTTCAAGTCCCGCTAAATCTCCAGCGAAACCCACAGCCAAGATCCCATCGAACAAGGAAACCCGCACACCTGTAAAGAAGGCTTCCGCACCCAAAACCGTAGAAAAGCCAGCCAAATCGGCTGCCGCAGCAAAACCAGCCATGAAACCGGCTGCCAGCAAGCCAGCGGCTGCCAGCAAACTAGCTCCTTCCAAAGGAAAGCCGATCGATTCAAAGCTTCACAAAGCTGCTGAAAATACCAAATCCAAATCGATCATCTCCAACAAAACAGATGGCGAAATCAAGAGTCAGGCCCAAAAATCCGCAACTCTAATCAATGGCAAAGCTGCAGCCCCCCCTCCCGCCAAGCCTGTTTCGGTTGCCAAGCCACAGGAACCGGTTCCGCCACCCTCCAGCACGAAGCCAGAAATAGTCGCAAAGATTCGAAGCGCGCAGGCGGAAAAAGAACTCCGAAAAGACTTATCTCAGCCGGCTCCCAAGACATCACTGACCCCGCTCAACACGGTTCCGCCCATAGTTAAGGGCAAGGATAGGCTGATCTTGATGGTGCGAGATCCGTACTGGATCCACGCTCATTGGGACATCATGAGGCACTCCGTCGACAGAGCCAAAGCAGCTCTGGCCGAAAAGTGGCACACAGTCAAACCCATCCTGCGGCTCCTTAAACTGGATGACTCCGGAACGACGAATAATTCCGAGGTCATATTTAAGGACATCGAGATTCATGGTGGCGTTCGGAATTGGTACATCGATGTCGATAGCCCCCCAAGTCGCTTTAAGATGTTAATGGGATACTTGTGTGCAAACAGTCGATTCTACGAACTGGCTCGAAGCAACATCGTCACTACGCCAGCGCCAGGCGGAAAAGAAGCGACCGATGACCATTGGGCGGATGTCGCCACGGATGCCGAACACATCTATTCGATGAGCGGTGGCTACGGCGATGATACTCAGACCGGCGATTTGACCGAGGTTTTTGAAGAACGACTAAAACGCACCATGGACGCGGACGTCCTTTCGCAATTCGGAAGCGGTGCTGAGGGTTCGCTCAAACGTCATAAACAATTCCATTTCGATGTGAATGCTGAGCTTGTCGTTTTCGGCTCTACCCATCCCGAAGCTCACGTATCCGTTGGTGTGGAACCAGTAAAAGTCCGAACAGATGGGAGTTTTTCGATCCGACTGCCGTTCCCAGATCGCCGACAAGTACTTCCTGCAACCGCCAAGAGCCGAGATGGAGTCGACGAGCAAACGGTGGTGATCGCCGTCGAACGCAACACTAAAGTCATGGAACCGCTATCGTCAGATACCGACGATCTGTAGCCCTATTGTCGCCTTTTGCTCCGCAAAAGTGCGGAAACGAAGCGCACTTTCGCAGAGCAAAAGGCGGCAGAGCAAAAGGCGGCAGAGCAAAAGGCGGCAATAGCTTTCTCACGCGACTCTCAACGTGCTGCGAACTCGAAATTGCCAAGATACCGTCAGCCGTGTCCGATGGTCAAAAATCGTGATTTCGCAACACCGAGGACTGCCGACTAGCTTGGCGAGATCTGTCAAATTTCTGGCCAATATTCCGTCGATCGCAACGATGCGATCCCCGCTTTCGACCAGCCCCAGCATAGAGCCACAACGGCTCAAAGGCCAAAGCTTACAAAGCGGACTCTCTTTGCTCACGCGCACGACGTGAAGCCCAGATTGACCGGGCTCCACCTCGACTTCGAGAAGCTCCGCAATACCGTTCTCTAATGGTTTTTCTGAATCGTTAGAACCAAACGTCCATGTGGCGTTCGATTTGAAATCATCGGATCCCGCTGCAGGATCGAAATACTTGCTTGCCCAGATTTGCATAGTGCCTCTCCATTGACTGCCATGGCTTTTCAAAAGCAAAAAACAAAGGTTCCAACTTGAAAGACGCAAATGGAGACTGGAACGCGACATTTTTAGAACATTTTTTCTGACAAATCAATATTATCCTGTTGGGTGAACCATTATTAGAAAAAGCTTTCTCTTTCAATCATGGTAACTGCGATTAATAGTAGTCCTTTCTGTCGCTTCCTCGATCCCAACAGCCGTCCATCCCTTTGCAGTCATTCGCACAAGCCCGAAGCCCAATAGATCGCGGAGTGCGTCTTCAACATCAAAATCCACCTCAATTCCAGTGATGGACCGGAGGATCAACTCCGCTTGTTCGTCGATTTGTTCCACGGCTAAGTGGACACTTTTTGAATTACTCAACACGTAATAGGCCAGAATTGCCTCACACGACTCTTGCTGCTTGGCTTCTTCGATCAACCTTAACAATGCACCTAAGTTATTGTCCAAGTTCTGGTAATACAGGTTTCTCGCCACGCTCAACTGGTAGCGCTGCTTAGTGGTAGTGTAGGAGAAAACGGACTTGATGCCGTAAAACAAGGATGCGATTACGATAGCAATGATAAAAAGAAATGACGAAAAGAACTTGACCGCCCCCAGGATCGCGAGCAGCCAAATGCTCTTTGCAAGCTTGGACGCCAACATCATCAATCCCCATAAGGTCGGCACTCCAATCTTACCGGTATCCATCCAATTCATCTTGACTTGAGATCCAGGCAGCATCATGTCCACATCCAGCTTGGGTATATTTTTGAACATGCGTACATGGACACAATCTGGATCCAACAACTCCGGCATGTTTTGAAGCTCCTTCGTTCGAAAGACAACCACAAGCCGTTGGTAAACGGGAACGTCCACCTCTCGAAGTCGAAAAAAGTGATTCCAGTTTCGTTTCCATCGTTTGGCGATGATGTCACCGCGGCCGTAAACTTCAAGCCTTCGAAAGGAAGAAAACCGGATCTTTAATCGAACCCCCCAATGGCTTGCCACATTCAGCGCGAGCTGGATTTCATGGGGCTTGAGCCTTCTGTAATTCGCGTATTCCAAAGAATCCGAGATTTCTGAGAATAGCTTTCGGGCAAGAATGTCCCTTTGAGCAGCATTTATCGATGATGGATTGCTGAGTTGCATCGGCGTTATATCCAAGTCCGGATCGAATGCGTGATACAACAGAACCAATTGCTCATGAAGGCTCTCATAGTGCTGATTGACTAAGGCCACAAGTTGTTTGAAGAGCCTGCC
>JBBRJI010000221.1:0-8397 GCA_038219625.1 Pirellulales bacterium
CAATCTCCTCCCGTGCACTATCAAATCCACTGCACCATCAAAAACCGAGGACGGAGAGCCTAGCATAAGTGTAGCACGGCACTCCGTGCCGTCATGAAGCCAAACTGCACCTACAAAACCGAAGACGGAGAGCCTAGCACCCTAGTCAATGCTGTCAATCAATTTTGAAGATTCCAGGATTGTTGCTACCAACACTTTGACTTCGATCCAGGCATTCGACTACAATTCGTCGGATGGTCGATTTGCAAGTGTTGGCGTCTTGTTGGCCCAAAGTCGACGTTATTGCGCTTTCGACCCCGTTTTTTTGTCGTCGCCGCAGGAGATTGAGATCAACGATGAAGCCGCAACTGGACACAGCACCAATCGAGATGGATTTGATTCGGCTCAGCTCTCAACCGCCCGAGCTGACCGATGAAGAAATCGTGAGCGCCTACTTGCAAACGAGGAACTCGCAAGATTTCGAACGACTTGTGCACCGTTACGAACGCGAATTATATACGTTTCTTCGCCGGTTTCTGGGCGATGTGCAACAGGCAGAAGATGTCTTTCAAGCGACTTTTTTGAGTGTTCACCTGAGAATCGATCAGTTTGAGGCGGGACGACGTTTTAGGCCATGGCTCTACGCCATTGCGAGCAACAAAGCGATTGACTATATGCGGCGCAATCGCCGCCACCAAGCCGCTAGTCTCGATGCGAAAATGTCCTATGGAGCCTCTGAGGATTCGATGATCAATCATTTGGCTGGCAATGTCGCATCGCCTGACGAAAAAGCGATTGTTAATGAGACCGGTGCTAGAGTGCGAGCTGCGGTTCAAGAGCTCAATGAGCCAACTCAGCAATTGATACAGTTGGCTTTTTACCAAGGAATGAAATACTCCGACATAGCCCAGATATTGCAGATTCCTCTCGGGACCGTAAAAAGTCGCGTTTTTACCGCAATACGCAAACTGAATCAGATTTGGATGCGTATGAATGAAACTCCCCCTTCTAGTAAGCCATAATGTGATTTGTTCGTAAACTTGACAAAACTTCGATGAGCCACAATAGCAGAATCTCCGATGAAACCCTCCTTGGGTACTTGCTGATTGCATTGCCGGAAGCAGAGCAGTGGCGGATAGAAGCCCAGGCGTTTTCCGATCCAGTCCTTCGACAACGTATCGAGGACTTGAGAGACTTGCTCGAACCCGTTCGAGAGTTATCGCACCCAATTGAGCCGCGTTCTGGTCTGACTGCCTCGACCATGGCATTCATCGAACAAGAAACTCAACGTGGCCGTTCCGGCGTGAGTCCTTTGGAAGTCGGCATGTCGCAACCCATGTTCGAAAGCGATCGCGCTTCGCGATTAGCATGGTTTGACAGTCTCGTTGCCTTAGCGGCTGGCATCATCATTCTTGCGATGCTTCTACCAAGTGTTTGGTATTCTCGCGAAGCAGCCCGTAGGAATTCCTGCGCTTCCAATTTGCGCGAATTAGGACAAATGTTCTCAGTATTTGCCCAAGTTACCCCAGAGCATGGAGTCCCGAGAATTGAGGAAAGCGGACCACTTTCGTTCGCGGGCATTTATTCGATCCGGCTCAAGGATTACGGATTACTCCAATCTCCAAAATGGCTTTGGTGCCCTGGCGTTAAGAAATTGGACGGCAACCAGGAAATCCCAAGCATTAAAATGTTTTTGACCGCTCCGCCGAAAGTACAGGAAAGCTTGAGAAATACGGCAGGTGGCAACTATTCCTTTAATCTTGGTCACGTTGTTGACGGCGTTTATCAAACACCAAGCTATGGTCGTAGTCATTTTCCAATTCTGGGAGACTCGCTGTTGCCGATTCATTCCGATGATTTGACTACCGCAGTTCACGGCGAGAATTTAGCCAATGTATTGTACGAAGATGGACGAATTCAAGTGGTGCAAGTACATCCCAAGAATTTTGCACCGATGCTCGATAATCCGTACCTCAATCGGGATATGCAACAAGCCGTCGGTCATGGATTCGACGATTCCTGCCTTGGACCAAGCCATCAAAGTCCATTCAAGCCAGTTCGACTGGAATAACTCCAATTTCTATTTCTAGAGGTATGGTAAAGATCCCCCGAGATAAACTCGAGATAAACTCGGGGGCATTTGCATGCCGTCGGCTTTATGCCGAGGGTTTTGACCATCCATTCTAGGGATCAAGTCTACGCGTCTTGCCCGTGGATGCCTACAATGAACAGGGGAATCGCCTCATTGCATCTGTCGAACAGGTTGGGTCAGCGAAATGTCATACGCTTGGATACTTTCGGGAGTTCGAACTCCGATCGGTCGATTTATGGGTGAGCTTTCGCATTGTTCCGCTCCTCAATTAGCCGGGTTCGCAATTCAGGCTGCCCTGGTAGCCGCCAAAGTGGACACGTCTCAAATCGACGAAGTCATCATGGGCGAGGTTCTGACGTCGGGTGTTGGGCAAGCCCCAGCCAGACAAGCTGCGTTGCATGCACGCATTCCCGACTCCGTGGGTTGTGCGACCGTTGGAAAAGTCTGTGGTTCAGGGCTCTATGCAATTATGCTGGCGGATCGATCGCTGAGGGCTGGGGATAGTGAGATTGTTGTCGCCGGTGGGATGGAAAGCATGAGCCAAGCCCCACACTTACTGCGCAATTCCCGGTCTGGCTGGAAGTATGGACAGCAACCTCTCCTGGACTCTATTGAAACCGATGGGCTACGGTGTCCACACGGCTCGGCATTGATGGGGGTGTATGCGGAGAATGTGGCTCGCGAACACGGAATTGATCGCCGATCCCAAGACGAGTGGTCCCTGCAAAGCCATCAACGGGCAGTCGCTGCACAACGCTCAGGAGCGTTTGTATCGGAAATCGTGCCGGTTCCGGCCGCAAACCCATTGCCCGCTGCAAGTGGGCTGATGGTTGAGTTGGACGGTGGTCCTCGAGCCGATTCTTCGTTGGAAAAATTAGCGAAATTGAAACCGGCATTCCATACCGATGGTACCGTGACGGCTGGGAATTCGTCGACGCTCAGCGACGGTGCTGCGGCGGTTGTCGTCGTAAATGAAGCGGTCCGAAAATCCTTGCCGAAGCATTCGGCCTTTCGCATCGTTGCGACTGCCATCCACGCCGGCAAGCCGCAAGATCTTTTCTTGGCACCTGTTGGAGCGATCGAGAAACTGCTACGCAAAACCAATCGAAAGATTTCGGACATTGATCTTTTCGAAATTAATGAAGCGTTTGCGTCGCAGACCATCGCATGCATGCGCGAGCTGACAGTAGATCCGGAACGACTCAATGTACATGGAGGTGCTGTAGCCTTGGGGCACCCCATTGGATGCAGTGGGGCTCGCGTATTGGTCACTTTGATGCACGCATTACAAACACGGGGGCTATCCGTCGGTGTGGCGGCATTATGTTTAGGCGGCGGCGAAGCGGTCGCCATGATGATCGAATTGCAAGCATGAGCACGAATCTCGATGAAGCACAAATGTCGATCGTCGCCGCCCGGCATGGTATTGTACATGGGCTAGATCCTGCTGTCGACTTGCAGACAGTATGGCGGGGACCTCTTGCTCCGGTTCCAGAAGGCGTGATCGATTGGTTTCGACAGGAAGATTCAGAACACAAATTTATGCAAGTCACACGGCCACTGAGCTTTTAGGCGAACCTCCGCATCACTCTCCCCTCGCTTCGCGAGACCCTCCCAGAAGGAGGGTGGCTAAGGATCACTCGATCAATAACTGTCTGATTCTTCCTTAGCGGAAGTCGCCAAGACTTTCGGAATGAGCGTGCGCCGAAACTCTTGGCGAGTTTCGCTACGACAATAAATGGTCGAACGGGTCGTATGCTGGACGACCGCCGCGCCACATTGTTTTGTATTTCGATAGAATAGCTGTTTCGTTAACGAGATCATCGCTACCCCATCATAGACCTTCATGAACGCTGTAAATCCCTACAAAACCGTTATCGGCCTCGAAGTGCATGTCCAGCTCAAGACACAAACGAAGCTGTTTTGTCGGTGCAGCACGCAGTTTGGCGCATCTCCCAATACTCAGGTCTGTCCGGTTTGCTTGGGACTGCCCGGGGCACTTCCTGTTCTGAATGCCAAAGCCATCGAACTGGCTGTTCGAGCCGGAATCGCTCTCCATTGCACGATTGCACCCTTTACCAAATGGGATCGGAAAAACTATTTCTACCCAGATCTGCCCAAAGGCTACCAAACGAGCCAATTCGATCTGCCCATTTGTGGCGGTGGGTACCTCGAGATTGATTCCCATGACCCATCTTCGGGTGAGCCGACTCGCAAAAAGATCGCACTCGTTCGAGCCCATCTCGAGGAGGACGCTGGAAAAAGCATGCATGACGAAGTGGCTGGGCGAGCGGATACCCGAATCGATCTGAATCGAGCGGGAACACCACTGCTGGAAATCGTTTCCGAACCCGAGTTGTCCAGCGCCGAGGAAGCGAAAAATTACTTGACCGAGATGCGACTGTTGATGATGTTCTTGGGCATAACCGATGGCAACATGCAGGAGGGCTCCCTGCGCGCCGACGCCAATGTCAACTTGCATTTGCAACGAGGCGGCCAGACGATTGCCACCCCCATCGTAGAAATCAAAAACCTCAATAGTTTTCGCGCCGTCGAGCGAGCAGTACTTTACGAATCAAAACGTCAATTCGCCGAGTTTCAAAGAACCGGGCTGACCATAGGCCAATCGCCCAAACAAACCCATGGTTGGAATGATGCGTCTGGCGAAACGGAAATGCAACGTGAAAAAGAAGACTCCGCGGACTATCGTTACTTCCCTTGCCCAGATCTAGTGCCGGTTATTTTGACCGAAAACGAGATCGCGTCGGCAAAATCGTCGGCAAGCAAAACGCCAGCCACCGTACGAAAGTCGCTCATCGAAACGCATTTGCTCAAGCCAAGCGAGGCCGAGGTTTTGGTTCAGCAGGGGCGCGCGGTGATTGAGTATTTCGAATCGTTGGTGGAACAAGGGGCGTCGCCAAAGCGAGCCACCTCCTGGATGCTTCAAGATGTTATGCGGTTCCTCAATGAGAACAATTCCGAAATCCAGGCTTACCCGGTATCCGCCGTCTCGCTAGCAAAACTGTTGGTTGTAATTGAGGCGGGAAAACTGGACACAGCCAAGGGCAAAGAAGCGCTTGGCAAATTGGTTGCGGAACCAGGCTTGTCCGTCGAACAGGCCATCGAGTCCCTTGGGATTGCTCAGGTCGACGCCAACGAGTTGGAAACGCTCTGCAAGCAACTGCTGGCGGAGAATCCAGAGGTGATCGAAAAAGTTCGTGCCGGAAACGATAAAGCCATAGCGTCGCTCGTTGGCCCTGCTAAAAAGAAGAACAAGAATGTGGATCCAAGACAAGTTCAGGAGACATGTCGAAGACTTATTCAATCGGCCACTATGTAGTTTGCTTTTGCATTGTTCGAAACTGAATTCGTTTGAGTTCAGCTACCGCTTCCTATTCACTTTCAAGGCTCAACTCATGAATCCATTTCGTTTTAAGTCGCTGCTCGGAATTTGCAGTGTTGTCCTATCATGCGGGTTCATGGCCTCGGGGCAAGAGCCAAAGCCGACCGCAAGTCCGAATTCCCAATCCGCCGAGTGGATAAAATCCTGGATCGATGACAATCTGATTGCTTTGGTCGAAGACTATTGGTGGCTCCATGAAAATCCAGAACTTTCTTACCAGGAAGTGGAAACGGCCAAATATGTTGCCGCTGCGTGGAAGAAAGCCGGATTTGAAGTAACAACTGGCGTTGGTGGACACGGCGTAGTAGCCTTGCTGAAAAATGGGGCGGGACCAACGCTGATGCTTCGAACGGATCTCGATGCGTTGCCAGTGAGTGAAGTCACAGGCCTGCCGCGAGCTTCCACCAAAAAGACGACGCTCGCTTCCGGTGCGACGGCCGGCGTCATGCATGCCTGTGGCCACGATGTCCACATGACCAATTTGATCGCGGTGGGCCGATTGATGGCGGCAAACAAAGACCGTTGGCGAGGTACGTTGATGCTGATTGGACAACCGGCCGAAGAGCGCGGTGGCGGTGCTCAAAAGATGCTGGACGACGGATTGTTCACAAGGTTTCCAAAACCTGACTTCGCATTGGCGCTCCACTGCGAAGCGTCCAAGGCGACCACGGTTGCATTGCGCGAAGGTTACATGATGGCGAATGTCGACAGTGTCGACATTATCGTGAAGGGACGCGGTGGTCACGGAGCGGCTCCCAATACCACGATCGACCCGATAGTTCAGGCTGCAGAATTGGTGATGAGTTTGCAAACGATCGTGAGCCGTGAAGTCAAGCCGACGGAGCCGGCAGTCATCACCGTTGGCGCAATCCACGCTGGCACCAAGCACAATATTATCAGCGACCGATGCGATCTGCAGTTAACGGTTCGAAGCTACACTCCAGAAGTTAGAAAATTGCTGATCGATTCTATCCATCGTAAAGCCAAGGCCATCGCAACGGCTTATGGTGCCGAAGAGCCAACCATCACTCTCTCCGACGGAACGCCAGCCCTTCACAATCACGTGGAGCTGACCAAACGACTTCGGAAAACGCTTGAAAACACTCTTGGAAAAGACAGCGTAGGTGAGGCCGATCAAGTGATGGGAGGCGAGGATTTTAGTCAATTCGGTATCGCAGGCGTACCGAGCGTTATGTACCGGATTGGAACCATTGAATCCGGGCGATTCGATGCCATGCAACGTCGCGGGCAAACCCTCAGTTTGCATGCGCCAGACTACTATCCGGATATCGACAAAACCTTGCCTACTGCGATTCTGACCATGGCATCGGGTGCCTTGGAGCTATTGGCAGAAATGAAGCACACCGAGGATTTGCTGCAGACAGTTAAGGAGCGGATCGCTGACAAGAAGGCGGTCCTGGTGGATGTTCGAGAATTGGTGGAATGGAACGACGGGCATATCGAGGGGGCAATCCATTTGCCGTTTCGAGATCTACAAGACAAATTCGACGCGTCCGGGCTGCGAGAAAAGTTGCCGAAAGACACTATCCTGTACACCTATTGCATGGTTGGATTTCGATCGCTGAAGGCGGCTAAGATCTTAGAAAAACAGGGATACGAAATAAGGCCATTGAAACCAGGATACAAAGAGCTCCTCGAAGCTGGCTTCAAAAACGAAAAATAGCAAGGTGCCAATGCCGCCGAGTTTACTCGGGGGATCTTTACCCTCGCTCTAGAAGGATCCGTCCCCAATCAACAATTCCCCATCAGCCCGGTTTCCAAGTTGACTTAGAAGCGTTGGGTCGATGGTTATGGACAAAAACCGAACGGATCCATCTGCAAAGGTAAAGTTTGCTCCGCCGGTATGGTAGCTGCTAAATCCGCCGACCGCTAAGGAGCCTGGTTGCTCCGAAACGGTTGCTGGCTCGCGTTTCGCCGTCGTGCGCGGTGGCGCTAAGAAACTACCCGTATTGCGAAGTGTGGCACGGGTGCCAGAGGCCCATCCCAAACTATCCGGGCCATTAAGCATCTCTCCAAGAAGAATCGTCTGCGATGACCCGTCCAAAATCTGACTGAAACGCAAACGACTGTTCAAAAACAAGACTCCATTATTATTGGCGTCTATCGGCGATTCGGTGCTATGGTGGCAGCCTGCATAATTGCTTACGGCTACCGATTGTTCGTCACCAACGCGACTATTCTCAGGTGATGACGGACAAATAATGGTAGGGATTGTCCGTCGCTGTGCCTCCTGGTTTTCGGCAGCGTAAGCGCCGACTGCTTGATCGAAACGACTAAATAGAGCGGACTGTTCCATTTGTGGCAATATTTGAACAATCCAGCTCACGTGTCGGCCTATTGGCTCGTTCCTGATAGGTCCATTTTCATTGATGACCCCTGACGGAAAGTGCTCGGTGTTAAATTCGTGTGTATGTACCGCAAGTCCAAGTTGTGACATGTTGTTCATGCATTGGCATCGACGAGCCGCTTCCCGTGCCGCTTGAACCGCAGGTAAAAGCAAACCGACCAGAATCCCAATGATGGCGATCACGACCAGGAGTTCCACCAGCGTGAACGCGGACTTTCCCCTCATTGTCCCTCTGCTAAGTTTCGCGGAACAAAAGCGACGTTGAATGGCATAGAACATGGAACAGGCCTTTATGAAACCGGGACGAATTCGAAGTATCATTATTTTGTCTCTGTAGCAGAGGGTGGTAGAGTAGCAGAGGGTGGTAGACCGATAGTAAATACGTGGCTGCGTTGCATACGATCCTGGCTTTCCGCCGTAGTGGCGAGCGTCGCAATTACTTCGACACGCTTGGATTGTGCGTCCTCTTTGGATGGTTCTAATCGGATTTCGACAATTGCGTTTTCGAAAGATCGAGTCCCTAACTTCGGGTGCCAAGTTTCACCTTGGTACTCC
>JBBRJI010000222.1:0-8344 GCA_038219625.1 Pirellulales bacterium
GACGGTTCGGTGGTAAGTAGCTCCTCGGTTCCGATCGATTCTAGACTGCCACTGCCCCTGACGTCCTTTGAACTAGTGGAAAGCTGTGGCTGTTTCCGATGGCGATCGCTTGGAATCTGCACGGATGCACTTACCGGCCAGACACTACCAATACCCGATTTGTTTGAGCCTTTGATTCGCGACGCAGAGGGCAGACGACTCGTATCGATTCGGAAAGAAACCACAAGTGGACGGATCGTGGCAAAGGAGTGCGTTGTCGTCAATGAAACGACCGGCAAACAGCACATGCGATTCTGGATCGATCTCAATGAACAAATCAGTGGCGCGTGTATCCTAAAAAAATCGGGACATCTCGCATTGGCTACCTACGCCAACCGAGTTCATCTTTACGATCTAGAGACAGGGAGCTTGGTTCGAACAATCGATCCGTTCAAGTGGGGATCTCCACTGAACGGCGCTACAGCGACATTATTCGGTCTTTGGTGCATTTTTTGGATACCCTCGTCGGCGAAGGTTCATCCTTATGGTTGGATCGATTCGTCCGTCTGCATAGGGCTGTTTATCGCATATGCAACCTGTCGTTTTTATGTCACCATGTCTGACCCAACTGGCTTCTTTGAAAGCCTTGGTGTACTGCTAGGTTCAATCCAATTGACATCCATTTGGCTTTGCTTAGGAAGGAATCGACTCTTCCTGCGTTCAGCGCCACTCATACTCACCATCGGGCTGGCAGCTGGGTTGGTGACTTACTGGCACGAGGAATCGAATTCGACAGCGGCTATCGTGGCCGGAATTATTCCTCTGACCATTGGCACGATGTTGGTATTGGCAATACTGCGCTGGTGCGGAGTCAAGTTTGAAAACGTGCTTTCTCAGTCTCTCGGAAGAACAGATTCTGTGCTTCAAAAAGAGAGTTCAATCAATTTGCGAGACCTGTTCTTGTTCACGCTCGTATCGGCGATCGTGGCCGCCATTGTTCGGTGGATTCCGGTGAGTTACTGGTATGGAATATTGTTTGATCGACGATTGGTTTGGACTTTTCTGACCGTAGTTAGCATTTTTGCGGCATGCTTGGCCGCTGTTGTAGTTGTGTCGCTGTGGACAAGCTTCAGTCGGAGGAATATCTTCGTCAGGTGGTTGCCTTGGTTGGTAGTTTTGTTGCTTTTTCAATTGATCACGCTTGGGCCGTTTGGCCCCTTCTTCATTGGGGCATTTGCGACGATCATGATTGGACTGCATGCGTATCGTCTGAGAGGCTGGCGATTCCGCCTGAAACACTTCGCGACGTCGCCAACGTAGATCCGTCGCTCCGTCGACGGATGTCCTGCATGAAGAAACCCAATTGGATTTAATATGTATGCGAAGCAGAGAGCTCATATTCACGCCTGCCTTCGTGCCATTGAAGTGTTTTGAGAAGGAACGGGGGCTTGGGTTGTGAAGTGCACGGACTACTTCTCGATGTTGTCTGTAGGCAAACCAAGAATCGGCGGAATCCCAACTGTCGGCAAAACCTTGCTCTCCGTTTGATCTGGCAATCGCCTGCGAATGTCCCAACGGTATCCAACCAAGTGCATGATGCTTACGCACAAAAAGACGATTGCGATTTGAAAGACAGAGATGGCAAAGTAGCCCCAATTATTGAAGCCTATCGTTGAAATTGTTACGCCGCTGTCCTGAAATTGTCGCCTAAAGAACTCAGGTAGGATGGCAAAGAAATAGACGCCGAGAAACATCAAATGCACCACCAAGCCTAACCAGCCGATCCATCGTTTGGAATTATTGGCTACGAGTAGCCATGCGGCCGAGAACCAAATCAAGGCAGTCATCAATTGGTGATGAAGCGCAGTTGCGAAATAGAAATAATTGAAGTTGTTCGGCGCTACCAGTGCGGGCGATCTCTGAAAGATCGCCAGATTCATTACCGCGTCAATACTAAGTCCAATTGCTACGAGGGTTGTCAGCCCAAGGATAGAAAGGACCGTCAGTCGGTTGGGAAACGATGTTGATTCGCTCGGTCTCAAGTGCAGCGTGGACATTCGAAAAAGAAACGCCAAAAACACAAAGGAAAACAATAAGGATCTCGTTTTATTTGTCCATTGATAAAGCAACAAATCGTGCCCACTTAAGTTGGAAAATCCGCCCGTTTCAATGATACGTACAACAAGGAAAGCCATGATCCAAACCACAAATTCTGCCGCGAGAAGGATCAGCGGAACTATCCAAGTCGCCAGTCCCGTTCCGCAGCTCCTTCCTGCCAACCAGACTACGCAGGTCATTGAAAATGGAAACGTGAAGATCTGGCTCAAATAAATCAGGTACGAAAACATTTCAGGAAATCGCATGAGCCGGCTTGAGACAATCTCAAACAGCGTCGACCAACAAATCGCAGCCAAAAAGAGCACGATAAGTAACAGCGGTCGCGAATGTGTCCGATCATGCTTGGAACGGTTCATCTAGCCTTAATTTTCCCTTATGGTATAGCATCGAAGACTCGATTCGATCAACCTACTTTTTTCAGCTTACTCACCCGCCCCGTCTGTACCCATTCTGCGACGTAGATATTGCCTTTGTTGTCAAAACACGCATCATGCGGATGCACGAATTTGCCATCTTGCCATTGCTTCTCATCACCTCGAATGGATTTTTTGGTGTCCGCGCTCAGCCTTTCGACATCGCTACCTAGCTGCACGATGGTCTTGTAGTCTTTGTCCAAAATGGAAACGCGAGCGACCAACTCCGGTACCAATAGCAAATCACCTTGCCTGTCGATGTTGGCTGGCAGGCCAAACCCAGGAATGGTCTTTTCGTACTTGCCGTCGATGTCGAAGATTTGCAACGTGTTGTGAGCTCGGTCGGTCACCACGATCTTAGGGGCAGCCGGATTACGATCGTCAATCCAGAGTCCATGCGCCGTATTGAATTTGCCCTCCCCTTTACCCTTGCCTCCGAACGAACTGATCCACTTTGCGTCCTTGTCAAAGCGGTGAATGTAGTTGGAGCCATAACCGTCTGCCAAATAGAAACCACCGTCTGGCAAGAACGCAAAGTTCGTTGGCAAGAAGCGATCGTCGCCCCAGACCTTGGCTGGTTTCTCGGCCTCGTCCGGATGATACACACCTGATTCTTTCGGGGCACGCTTAACCCAAACCAATTCCCCTTTGAGATCCAGCTTTGCGAACTCCTTGACCTGTTGATAGCCGGTCACGTAAAGAAACTCTTGGTTGCCTTCTTTTCGAACTTCGAGCCCGTGCCCGCCCCCTTGGAAGCGTTGCCCGAAGGCTCGAATAAACTTTCCGGTTTCGTCGAAGACGAAAATCGATGGATGCTCTTTCTGGTTCTCGCGTCCCTCATGGATCACATACAGATTGTTTGCCGCGTCGACGGCGACATTGTGTGTTGTCTGCCACGTGTATTGCGAGGGTAGCCGTGGGAACTGATGTAATACTTCGAACTGATGCTCTTTTTCACCGATTACGATCTGGGAGTTGGTCCGGCTAGCGGTGGCGATGTTCGGGACCGCAAGGATACAGACGGTTCCTACCGTGGAGGCTTTGAGGAATTTACGACGATTAGGTGGGACACGTTTCATGAAGATTCTCCGGAGTCTCGGAAATGGTGGGAAGGAAGTCTGCATCGGTCCAATACTATAGCTTAAACCACTACTGCAAATGTGCGTTCACGTAGCCGTCCGGCAATTGCACTGGGCTAAAGTGCTGCTTACAATGAAGATCCCACCCTTAAGGCAACCGAACCCGCTCCTTCGGATTTCTCATGCTAGATCCTCAAAAACCACGGCGACAATTTCTCTCCAGTTCTGCTATGGCCAGTCTTGGCATCGGATTCGGCGTCCATTCCGCACACTCCTGGGCGACTACTGGACCGGCGAACGATACGAAGTCCCCCAACGAACGTTTGCGAATCGGTGCGATTGGCCTTCGCTATCAAGGAAGCGTCATTGCCCTCAAAGCTCAGATGTACGGTGATGTCGTAGCAGTCTGCGACGTCGATAAGAATGTCTGCGATCAAGCCAAAGCGTCGTTTGGTAGCACCCCATTTGGCTGCGAGGATTACCGAGAACTCCTTGCCAAAAAAAATGTCGATGTCGTCACAATTGGCACTCCCGATCATTGGCATACAAAAATGGTGATCGATGCTTGTCGAGCAGGCAAAGATGTCTATTGCGAAAAACCTTTGACGCTAACCATCGAAGAGGGACAGCAGTTAAGCAAAGTAGTCAAGGAAACTGGCCGCGTGGTTCAAGTTGGATCTTGGCAGCGGAGCGATGATCGGTTTCGACTTGCGGTGGAGATGGTCCGATCAGGTCGTATCGGTAAGCTCAAGGCGGTGGATGTGGTTCTTGGCAAAAATGTTACTAGCCAATCCCTCACTCCGACGACACCACCCAAGCACTTGAACTGGGAACTCTGGCAAGGCCAAACGCCCAGTGTTCCCTACATCGAGGAGCGATCGCACTATACGTTTCGTTGGTGGTACGAATACTCGGGTGGACAAATGACCGACTGGGGCGCGCATCACATCGATATTGCACAGTGGGCAATCAACGACAACCCGATTGCCATTTCAGGGAAAGCCAAATTCCCCAACGTCGAAAACGGTTTCAATGTCCCTACTGATTTTGAGGTGGTCTACGAATACGCCAACGGAGTGACCATGACGGTCAAGGACACGGGCGAGAATGGAATCCTGTTCACCGGGGATACAGGTAGAATCTTCGTCAATCGCGGCAAGATCACAGGCACACCCGTCGAGGAATTGTCGAAACGTCCCTTGCCTCGTGAAGCCTGGAATGTGTACGACTTTGACAATCTTCAGCGTCCGGCTCGAGCCGGCAAGTTGGATGCGATCGTCAACCACATGGGGAACTTCTTCGATTGCATTCAATCAAGGCGATTACCGATTTCGGACGTCCATAATCAACATCGGACTGTCTCCTCGTGCCATTTAGGGAATATCTCAATGCGTTTAGGGAGAGCACTCCAGTGGAATCCAGTGGAAGAAACGTTTGTAAACGATGCCGAAGCGAACCGATGGCTTCGTCGGGATCAACGCAAAGGTTACGAGACCAACGCATGAAAGAATTAATAAGTTACGACCGACGACATTGGTTGCAAACCATATCCTCCGTGGCGGTAGCCAGCAGTATTCCTTGCCAATGGACCCTTGCTGAGCATTCTGGCGATTTCCAATTGAAATATCTGGTGGCTTCGTGTCTATATGGTTATACCGAGCTTGCAAGAATTCTTCCTGAGGTGTCGAAACTAGGCAGCTCGGCAATCGACATCTGGCCAAAGGTTCACGGCAATCAGAGAGAACAGTTGGAAGAATTGGGTGAAGAAAAATTTGCCGACCTATTGCAGCAACATCAGGTGTCTCTGGGATGCATCACGCAGTACAAACTTGGGCCATTAGGGCTGCAGGAGGAAATGAGACTTGCAAAACGTCTAGGTTGCAAAACGATCGTGACGGGGGCGATCGGTCCTACGGACCGAAAAGGATCGGAACTCAAAAAAGCGGTAGCTGCGTTTGTCGAGCAAATGAAACCACATGTCGCGGTCGCGGAAGAAACAGGCGTAATCATCGCGATTGAGAATCACGCAAACAATCTGATAGACTCCCCCGATTCTTTGCGTTACTTAGCGGAACTACGTCCGTCCAAGCACTTGGCGATCGCGCTGGCCCCATACCATTTGACGCAGGACGAAAAGGCTTTGTCGTCTCTAATGCAAGATGTGATGCCCGCCATGGAAGTCTTTTATGCATGGCAGCATGGCGATGGGTGCATGACGAAATTGCCCAAAGAGCAAGAATTGCTTCAAATGCCTGGTCGTGGCAAACTGGATTTTGGGCCTCTACTGGGTGCACTCAAGGCGAATCGCTTTCAAGGGTGGACTTCTATTTTTATGCATCCCTTTCCAAGAGGCGTACCGATTCTTGAAACGACCGAGGATATAACAGTCGAAATCAATCGTTCTCGAAATTACCTCGACGCTCTGCTTCGAAAGGTCTAGCAAGAAAACCAACCATGGAAATCGATCGACGACAGTTTATGGCGAATTCGACGGCGGTGTCCGCCGTTCTGCTTGCAGGCCACGCTACCTCTGCAACGGGAAAATCCGAAACAACTTCAGAACTTCAACTTCAACCACAGGCCAATACCGTGTCCCAACCCAAAGTCTTAATCATTATCGGCGATGCCACAGAAACAGTCGACACTTTGTATCCCTACTATCGGCTGATTGAGGGGGGCTACAAGCCAGTTGTGGCAGCTCCTGAAAAGCGGCGTTATCAAATGGTGTTGCATGAAGTCAAGCCCGGCTGGACGATTACTAAGGAATGGGAAGGGTATACGATTGATGCCGATATCGCCTTCAAAGACATCAAACCGGAAGAGTACGCGGGCATCTTTTTTAGCGGCGGCCGAGCTCCGGAATACATTCGCGAAGATGAGGATTTGCTGCGCATCACTCGCTGGTTTTGGGAAAACAAGAAACCTTGTGCAAGCGTGTGCCACGGAGTTGAGATTCCAGCTCGAGCCGGAATTGTCAAAGGACTTCGAATGGCGACGGTAGCTAAGTGCAAGTTTGATTTGGAGGTGTGCGGTGGTATTTACGTTAATGAGGCGTGTGTTATCGATCGGCACATGTTCAGTGGTCGAACGTATCACGATCACGGCGCTTACATTGGACCATGGATGAAGGCCTTGGATGAATCGGTTAAGAAGAATACGTAGGATCAGTCGATCAATAAGTGTCGTAGCGAAACTCGCCAAGAGTTTCGGCGCACGCTCATTCCGAAAGTCTTGGCGACTTCCGCTACGGGGAAATCGGAACGTGAAACAAAATAGCCAATTTATGATTGTATGATTGCTCGATATTTGCGATGTCTGTTTCTTGTATCCGCTGTTGCGTTATGCGATGTTTCGCGGGCCGATGTGCTCTTCGAACGGGATGTGCTCCCAATCCTCAAAGAACATTGCATTCAGTGCCATGGCCCCGACTCCCAGGAATCCAAGCTTCGGTTGGATTCGATGGTTTCAGCACTACGAGGTGGCAATTCAGGGGAGCCGGTGATCGTGCCTGGCAATAGCCAACGCAGCCACTTGATAGAACGAATTTCTAATGAGGATGCCAAGCTTCGGATGCCGCCGGATGCCGCACCGCTGCCGGTCGAGTCGGTTGAACTTCTGCGAGTTTGGATCGATACCGAGACTATGTGGAAGGCTCCACGCGATGTGCTCTCCGAAAAGACCATTGATCACTGGTCGTTTCAGCCAGTGAAACGGCCTCACGTTCCAGAAACGGCAGTTGCCAATCCTATCGATGCGTTCATCGGAAACCAGTTGGGCGATGCTGGAATGAGCATGTCCAAGACGGCAGAAAAACCCAGGTTGATCCGACGCCTTTATCTGGTGATGCATGGACTGGCTCCTACCCAGCCGCAGGTTGAGTCGTTTTTTCGCGATGATAGGCCCGACGCCTGGGAAAGGTTGGTAGATAAAGTCCTCGAGAGCCCGCGATACGGCGAGCGTTTGGCTTCGCACTGGCTGGACTTGGTCCGATTCGGTGAAACCAATGGTTTTGAGACGAACCGAGAACGAACCAACGCTTATCCGTATCGCGATTGGGTCATCAACGCTTTCAACACGGACAAGCCTTACGATCAGTTCATCCGTCAGCAGATCGCGGGAGACGCTTTTGGCGAACCGATTGGAACGGGTTTTCTAGTGGCTGGCCCGAACGATATTGTCAAAGGCCAGGATGCGTTGCTAGGGCTTATGCAGCGCCAAGATGAGTTGGCCGACATCGTGAATACCACTGGAACTGCGTTTTTAGGTTTGACTACGGGCTGCGCCCGCTGCCATAACCATAAGTTCGATCCAATTTCGCAATCCGACTACTATGCCATGCAAGCTGTCTTTGCCGGGGTGGAACACGGTGATCGAGCATTGCCATTGAGTCCAGAGGCCAACGCAAAGGCTGAAGCAATCGAATCGCAAATCCAACAATTGCGTGAGTCACTTGCAAAATACACACGGACGAACGGCATACGAGAACCGGTCAATGCTGTCGAAAACATTGAACGGATTTCACCTGTGGAAGCGAAATTCGTCCGATTCACGATTGCTGCCACGAACAGCGGCGAACCCTGTATCGATGAATTGCAAGTGTTTTCGGGAGAACAAAATGTAGCCCTCAGTGCGAGTGGCGGAATCGCGTCCTCCTCAGGAAATCTGGAGCATCCACTTCATAAGTTAGTGCATTTGAACGATGGCCAATTCGGCAACCCGCAAAGTTGGATAGCCAATAATGTTGCCGGAAGTTGG
>JBBRJI010000223.1:0-8344 GCA_038219625.1 Pirellulales bacterium
GGCACTCCGTGCCGAGAGAAACAGTACTCCGTGCCGAGAGAAACAGCACTCCGTGCCGAGAGAAACAGTACTCCGTGCCGAGAGAAACAGTACTCCGTGCCGAGAGAAACAGTACTCCGTGCCGAGAGAAACAGTACTCCGTGCCGTGATAAACAGCACGGAGTGCTGTTCTACACTGAGGAAAAATGAAACGATGCAAATTATGTTCATCGCAAACTTGTTAATCCTTTTCAGTACGGCGACAGTCTTTGCCGAAGTGCCGCCAGCAGTCCTGGACTCAGTTGATTTCGTTAAAGATGTCCAACCCATTTTCCAGACTGCTTGTTTGAAGTGCCACGGCCCGCTGCGACAAGAAGGGGAATACAGACTTGACATTCGTGATCTTGCATTGAACGGAGGTGCCAGTTACGCACCCAACATTGTTCCTTTCAATAGTGACGCGAGCCCATTGATTCAGTTCGTTTTGGGCAAAGTCGATGGCATGCACATGCCAGCCAAAGGGAACAGGCTTTCGGCCGACCAAATCGGTGTTTTGCGAGCCTGGATTGATCAAGGAGCGACTTGGCCGGATTCTGCTAATAAGAAGCTAGAAGAGCCCATGGCATGGTGGTCGCTTCAGCCGCTACGACCTTATCCGCCGCCAAAACGCGACGACAGCAAACATCCGATCGATGCATTTGTTCGAGTCAAGCTGGAAGGAAAGGGGCTTAAGCCTGCGCCACCCGCTGAGCCTCGCGTGTTGATTCGTAGACTCACCTACGATCTGATCGGATTACCACCTTCACCGGCAGACGTCGATGAGTTCGTTTCTAACAGTGATCCTGCCGCTTACGAAATTTTGGTCGACCGATTGCTTGCTTCGCCGAGATATGGCGAGCGCTGGGCTCGACACTGGATGGACACCGCACACTTTGCAGAAACACATGGCCATGATCAAGATCGTATACGAGAACACGCTTGGCCCTATCGCGACTACTTGGTTGCCGCTTTCAATCAGGACATACCCTATAGCCAATTTGTGCGAGAACAAGTGGCGGCCGATGCACTCGCTCCAAACGACCCTCGGGCTATTGCCGGGCTTGGATTCTTAGCCGCAGGACCATGGGATGAAAGCTCACTGAGGGATATTCGTGAGGACACGTTGGATCGGGAAATCGGTCGCTACCTCGATCGAGACGATATGTTGACCAACGTGATGAATAATTTTACTAGCCTCACCGTCCAGTGTGCTCGCTGTCACGATCATAAATTCGATCCTATTCCGCAAGCGGATTACTACGCGCTTCAAGCCGTCTTTGCAGGTGTCGAGCGAGCCAATCGCAGTTACGAAGCCGACCTGTCCGTGCAACAAACTCGCCAATCATTGACGCAACGCAGTCAAACGCTCACAACCATGGATAGCGATTTGAAAACGGAATTGCTTGGCGACAGGATGCAGCAAGCGGTCAATTTATGGGAAAAGAATCTTGCAAACCGAGCAATTGCTTGGAACGTACTGACCTCCCAAACTGCGTCTTCCATGGAGGGTAGCCTATTGGTGCTGCAGCCCGACGGATCGTTCCTATCCAGTGGCGATCGTCCGGACCGCGACACGTACGTGATTCGCGGTGGCTCAACTTTATCAGAGATCACCGGCCTACGATTAGAAGTCCTAACGGATAAAGCCCTTCCCAAGCAAGGACCTGGCCGACAGGATAACGGCAACCTGCACTTGTCCGAAATAGAAGTCGAGCTTGGCACAGGCAACTTGGTTGCTATCACGAGAGCATCATCCGATTTCGACCAAAAGGAGTGGGGCATTGCGCGTGCCATTGATGGTAACGCGACGACAGCTTGGGGGATCTTTCCACAGGTCGGCAAGTCGCACATTGCGGTTTTCGAGTTTAAGGAAGCCGTAAAGCTTCCAGCCGAAACGACGATCACAGTTCGGCTTAAGCAACTGCATGGTGGAGGGCATCTCATTGGTCGGCCACGATTGTCGGTCACGTCTGACAAAACGCCACTTTCAATAGGTTCCTTGCCGACGGAAATCGAAGCCATTCTATTGGTTGAGTCCAGATTGCGTACGGACGAACAGCGGCTGACGTTGGCCCTTCACTACGAACGTGAACGAGTTAACAGAGAACTTGCATCGCTTCCCAAGCCATCGCTGGTGTATGCCGCAGCAGCGGACTTCGAACCCGATGGCGGTCTCAAACCGCCAAGCGGGCCGCGACCGATTCACCGACTGGAACGTGGAGATATCCGCCAACCCAAAGAGGAATTGACCGCCGGGTCTTTAACTTGCATTGCACTCTTGCCTGGGCGTTTTCCCTTGGCCGAGACGAATCGAGAATCGGAACGGAGAGCGGCGCTGGCGGAATGGATCGTCCACAACAATAATCCTCTCACTTGGCGGTCGATTGTCAACCGGGTTTGGTTACAACACTTCGGACGTGGAATCGTGGACACGCCCAACGATTTCGGTCGGCTCGGTTCGAAGCCATCGCACCCTGAGTTACTCGACTGGTTGGCGATCCGCTTTCGTGATTCAGGGCAATCCTTGAAAGCACTGCATCGACTGATTGTCACAAGCGATACCTATCGCCAAGCGTCATCCAAAACGGAAAGTCTACACTTCGATGGAATGGCCGCAAAGAATTCGCCTAGGCAAGACGCAGCTAGTGACATCGATACCGAAAATCAACTTCTATGGCACATGCATCGAATGAGGTTGGATGCGGAATGCGTTCGAGATGCGATGCTCATGATCTCCGGACAGCTTGATCTGAGAATGGGTGGTCCGAGCGACCGCCAGTTTGATCTCAAGCCGGGGAGGCACGTGACCCCCATTATCGACTATGGCCAATTCAACTTGGAGGGCCAATCGGCTTCACGGCGCAGTGTCTATCGATTCTTGTTTAGGACACTGCCGGATCCATTCATGGAAGCGCTTGACTGTCCAGCCGGTGACCAAATCATGCCAACTCGAACCAACAGCGTTACCGTACAGCAGGTGCTTGCCATGTGGAACGACGGGCTGGTGCTTGGTCAATCGGAGCAACTTGCCAAACGGCTCTCGTCCGAAAAGTTGAGTACGGCATCGCGAGTTGAATTGGCTTTTCAACTGGCGTTGGGGCGAGTACCCAGACCATCCGAGCTTGAACGATTTGTTGGGTACACGGAAGCACATGGCTTAGCCAATTTCTGCCGACTGCTTTACAACATGAACGAATTCATTTTCATCGATTAAACCGAGGTTACGAGCGATGCGATCACGACGAGAGTTCCTAGAATGTTCCGGCGGCGGAATCGGGGCGCTCGCGCTTTGGCAGTTGCTTGCATTGGATCAAGCCTTGGCCGATTCACCTAACAAAGGCAATATGAATGATGGTTTGCATCACCCGGCGAAAGCCAAACGGGTCATTCAGTTGTTCATGAACGGCGGAGCGAGTCAGATGGATTTGTTTGATTACAAACCGTTATTGCAGGCCAAGCATGGGCAAAAATTTGAGCCAACCACGAGTGAACGCGTCGAAGCCGCCACGAGTGTGCCAGGCAATGTATTAGGTTCGCCCTTTTCCTTTGCACAGCACGGCCAGTCCGGCCGATGGGTTAGTGATCTCTTGCCCAACATGGCTAAACACGTCGACGACATTGCGATAATGTTGTCTATGACTTCGCGGACAAACGTACACGGTCCAGCGAGTTACTTGATGAACACGGGCTTCTTGCTTCCTGGCTTTCCGTGCTTCGGTGCCTGGGTTAGTTACGGACTCGGCAGTCTCAATGAGAATCTGCCTACGTTTGTGGTCTTACCGGATGTTCGAGGATTGCCCTACAATCAACGCGGCAACTTCAGCTCTGGCTTTCTTCCCGTAACGCACCAGGGGACGGCCATCCATGCTAGTCAGGCCGAACCGCTGCACGGATTGCGAGCGGCCTCGAGTGCGAAATTTATTACGCCTCTGGCTGAAAGGGAAGGACTAGCTCTATTAGAAAAAACGAATCGAGAGCAACTCGGAGATGGCGACCAAGATCCGCGACTCGAGGCTCGCATCCACGCGTATGAGCTCGCGGCCAAAATGCAGCTAAGTGCGCCGGAAGTATTTGACCTGAGTCAAGAAACCCAAGCCACGGTTGATGCCTACGGCTTAAACAACCCCGTGACGGAAGATTTCGGGAAGCGTTGTTTATTGGCTCGGCGCATGATTGAACGGGGTGTCCGGGTGGTTCAAGTCTGGAGCGGATCCAATGGCCCAACGGGCAATTGGGACAACCACGGTAGTATTATCAAAGAGTTGCCACCGATGACGCAAGCAACGGATCAACCGACCGCCGCCTTGCTGGCTGATTTACAAGCGCGAGGTTTGATGGACGATACTTTGCTGATGTGGAACACCGAGTTTGGAAGAATGCCGTTTTCGCAGGGAAGCGAAGGCCGCGATCACAATGGCGGAGCCTCTATCGGGTGGTTAGCAGGGGCCGGAGTGCAACCAGGCGTTGCAGTCGGTGAGACGGACGAGTGGTCATGGAAGGCTGTTCGCGACCCGATCAGCAATTACGATTTTCATGCGACGGTTTTGCACTTGCTCGGTATCGACCACGAACAGCTTATCTATCAACACAATGGCGCCAATCGTCGCCTGACGGATGTCCACGGTCATGTCGTCAAGGCGTTGTTGCTGTGAGCGCCGCTCCTCAAGCGTTCACCTTGGATTCTGGTGGCAGTTGTGCAGGCGGATCTATGTATTAACAATCGACAAAATTAACTGCCAAACCACCTAGCGATGTCTCTTTGTACTTGACTTGCATATCGACACCCGTTTGTCGCATCGTTTCGATGACACGATCGAGCGACACAAAGTGTTTTCCGTCACCGTATAGAACGGCCAGTCTGGCCGCGTTGATTGCCTTGGTCGCGCCCATGGTGTTCCGTTCAATGCAGGGGACTTGCACCAGTCCAGCTATGGGGTCGCAAGTTAGTCCGAGGTTGTGTTCCATACCGATTTCCGCGGCGTTCTCGATCTGTTCGACGGTCCCACCCATGCATGCCGCCAGACCGCCGGCAGCCATGCTACATGCAACCCCCACTTCACCCTGGCAGCCCATCTCAGCAGCCGATAGAGATGCGTTCCGCTTATACAGTAGACCGATCGCGCCAGCCGTTTTGAGGAATCGATGCATTCCAGCCCGATCCCCGTTGGGATAAAAATGGATGTAATAGGCAAGCACGGCAGGAATGATCCCGGCAGCACCGTTGGTTGGGGCGGTTACCACACGGCCGCCAGCGGCGTTCTCTTCGTTGACAGCCAAGGCAAAGAGACTTACCCAATCCAGTTGTTGCAATGGGTCGCTCGAAGCGGCTTGAGTAGGCTTCGGTGCGCAGAGGAATTCGCTTGGAGGTGACCCGGAGACATGGCCCGACAACTTGGCGTAAATGCCAGGCGCACGACGAGGCACTCGCAATGATCCCGGCAGAATACCCGAGGCGAGGCAACCGGCATCAATGCATGTGTTCATGACCGACCATAGCCTGTCCAATTGGGAGGCAATTTCGGACTCGCTGCGATGGGTTAATTCATTCTTTTGGATAAGCTCGTCGATGGACAATCCATCGCGTTTGCACATTTGCAGTAGTTCTTTGCACTCCGAAAGGGATATGGGACCGAAGTGGTGTCCGAGTTTTCGGTTGCTTGGCGAGGTTGTCGAAATTGTTGTTCGAATTCAAGTTTTGAATAGACGAAACCGCCTCCGGTTGAAAAATATTGATCTTCAAACAGGCATTCGTTGCTCCTTGAGAAAGCTTTGAACTGGATCGCGTTGGGGTGCTGTGGCAAAGTTTCCTTGCGCAGCCATAACAAGTCCGTCTTTTCATCGAATGGTAATTCTAATCGGTCGTTAAGTCGCAACTGTTTTGATTCTCGGACCTCGCGAGCTGTCGATTGGATGCGTTCGGGCTCAGTTCGATCTGGCAAGCAACCCGCTAGCCCAACCAAGATCGCTATGTCGGTCGCATGCCCGATCCCGGTTAAGGCAAGAGAGCCGTAAAGCTCCACTTGAATGCGAGCAATGGTTTTTGAAGCGTTTTCGTTGGCTGTCTCATGTGGTAGAGCGAGGCCCTTAGCTTGAACAGGGACTATCCTATCGACACATTCCTTGCCGAAGCGAAAGGCTGCGATCATCGGTCCTAAGGTATGCGAGCTCGACGGACCAACTCCAATTTTGAACAGGTCGAAAATACTGTACATGCGGTAGCCTTGTTTTCTTTCTGGTGTTCCAAACTAACAATCATTGTATCGAAACTTCGACCGGCTGATGAAAAGGTAACTCCGCGAGGCGGGAATGTCCGCTTAAGAGCTGCGGACCTACGTGTATGGTAAACTCTTACATGCCGCGCGCCTTAGGCCGAATCACAACCCAAATTTAGCATTCGCAATGAACACCTTTTCTAGGCCGGAATCACCAAAATTCACCATTCCACTGTTTCGCAATGCTGCCGAGTATGGTGCGATTTTCCTTTGGTGGCTATTCCTTTTGTGGCTAGTAAACGCTGGTTACTTTGGAATCGGTTTGTTCACCATATTTGTGATAGCAGGATGCTGGGCCAAGACAGCTTTGTTTGGTGTTGAGAATATGAAGCAACTTTATGCGGCAGCCCAATGCAATCTACCGCACCATCGATTCCTCATTTTGATGGGGATCAACATGTCGCAGATGATTATGTCATTTGCTTTTGACTTTCAGTTGCTCTACTGCGCGAACAGCGGTTGCTTCACCGGATTGGGCAAAGATGTCGGGCAAATGGAGGCGTTATTTGATTTCTTTTATTTGAGCACGCTCAATTTCTCGTTTTTTGGCTATAGCGACATTCTGCCTCAAACGGTACCAGCCAAAATCGTCAATCTGACCGAAATTGTCTTAGCCTTCGTGACGGTAATCTTCCTTTTGTCCGATTTCATCAGCTTGAAAGATTCGATTCGGAACCGAGACTAGCCAGCGTTTCGGTTTTCGTCGTCAATCATTTTTGGACTTTCTAAGTTAGAATGCTACGGAAAGTCGCCTTTCGTTTGCTCCGTCAACTGCTGAGTCGTATTCAACGTGTCGCTTGATTTCGAAGTCATAGGTCCTTACAAAATCATCCGAATCCTTGGTCAAGGTGGGATGGGGACGGTTTACCATGGCGTTCACACGAAATCGAAAGATTCGGTTGCGATCAAGGTGATTTCGTCCAATATGGCACAGCACCATCGATTCCGCCGCCGGTTCGATGCGGAGATCCAAACGCTTCTAAAGCTAAAGCATCCGAACATCGTGGAACTGATTGGGTTTGGTGAAGAAAAAGGCTTGTTGTTCTATTCGATGGAGTATGTGGATGGCGAAAATCTTCAGCAACAACTTCGCCGTGAAAAGAAGATCAGTTGGGAGCGAGTCGTTGATATAGCAATCGAGATGTGTTCGGCATTGAAACATGCGCATGACTTCGGTGTGATCCATCGCGATCTCAAACCTGCAAACGTCATGCTCAATTCGCAAGGCAAAGTCAAGCTCACCGACTTCGGGATCGCCAAGCTGTTTGGAGCGATGGACGCAACTCTGGAAGGTTCGATTTTAGGAACCGCCGATTTCATGCCGCCCGAACAAGCAGAAGGCAAACCGGTTTCCGTGAGAAGCGATCTCTACTCACTAGGAAGTTTGTGCTACGCGGCGATTGCTGGCCGCGCACCTTTTGTCGGCAAGAACATGCCGGAAATCCTTTTCAATGTGCGCTATGGTGCTTTGAAGCCGCTGGCTGCCCTAGAGCCCAGTGTACCAAAGGAATTATGCGATCTAATTGACGAATTGTTGCGACGTGAACCTTCGCTGCGTCCGCCGACCAGTTTGGTCGTTGGCAATCGGCTGCAGGCTTTGCGTGTTGGACTTGCGATGCGAGCTCGCGAAAAATTGTCGAACAAGACCGAGGTCCGAAACCTCAAAGAGATGACTAGTATCGATATGAATGACGATGCTTCGCTCATGCATGAGGTCAAGTCGATCTCGCCAAACGAAAGCACCTTAGCTGGCCCAACTCATCATTCCTCGCCCAGCAAGGAGGAGGGTACGAGTGAGTCAATCCCGTCGATCGCTGGTCCGGATGACAGTACCCGGTTGGCTCCGTCGCATTCCGCCTTTGAATTGAGCGAACATCCCAGTGGCATCGAACACATGGGCAAGACGAACTTCACCGAAGTTCAAGACGAGGACAGACGCAGATCGTCTATCCCCATGGCGGAACAGGAACACATGTCCGCTTGGACCCAGTGGGTCAGTATAGGCGGATTGATTGCCACACTGATCGCTTGTGGGTTTGGAATCTTTTGGCTTT
>JBBRJI010000224.1:0-8336 GCA_038219625.1 Pirellulales bacterium
GACCCTGACTGAGAGCTTTCGAAGCAGTATGAGACGCCTGAATCCTCCCTCCAACGCTGCTCCGTTTCGCGTCGGTTTGTCGACGTTTTTTTGCATTGTCTGTCTCTGTCTGTCCCTGGCGTATTCGCAAGACAAGACCGAAGACTCCCAGAATCCCTTGCACGGGTCTGTGCTTCGTGTTTCATTCGAAGAGAATAAACAGCTTCGCAACGTGACGGGCGAACTGGTCGCTTTGGACGCTACCCTAGGGCAACTGATTCTCGACGCGGATGGCCAATTAACCGCGATCGCCCCCAATGAACTCAAACGCATCGAAGAGTTGCCTGATCCGTTAGCGCCGACCTCCGCCAAAGACCTTGCGAAAAAAGTTCTCACTCTCATGCCACAAGGTTCTAAGTCGATTGTTACCGATCACTTTGTAGTCTGTTACAACACCTCGGATGCCTACGCTCGCTGGAACTCGGACCTCTACGAAAAGCTATTCAAAGGTTTTTATCGATTCTGGAAAGAAAAGGGGGTCGAACTCAACGCTCCTCGATTCCCACTTGTGGCAGTCATCTTCGAGACGAAAGCGGATTACATTCAGTTCGCTGCCAACGAATTCGCCGGAGCCCAGAATACCATCGGTTACTATCATCAATCGACCAATCGCTTGGCCTCCTACGATCTGACGGGTATCCAAGGCTTGATTCCACCAAAAGCGCAGGTCATGCGAGCGGAGCTCATCAATCAAATCGTCTCGCGACCAGAGGGCGAGAGATTGATTGCCACGATCATTCACGAAGTATGCCATCAGATATCTTTCAACAGTGGATTGCAGGTTCGATTGGGGGACAACCCGCTGTGGTTGAGTGAAGGTCTAGCAACTTTTTTTGAGTCTCCCGACTTAACAAGCCAAAATGGTTGGGCCGGCATCGGGAAACTGAATAAGCACAACTACGTGAATCTCGCCAACTACCTACCGTCGCGATCCAACGAATCGCTCGAGCTTTTATTGATGGACGACAATCGTTTGCGAAATGGCGAAACGATGTCCTCCAGCTATGCCGAAGCCTGGGGACTCACCTACTATCTCATCAAGAGCAAGTCGAAGGAGTTTGTGAAGTACTTGGACTGCATTCGCAAGAAACCGCCCGGCAGTCGTTCAACTCCCAAGGCGCGAATCGAACTCTTTCGGGAATGCTTCGGCGATGATCTCAGGAAAGTCGACAGAGACTTCATCCGCTTGATGCAAAACCAAAACCTCCGTTGACCATGATCTTGTGACTTTCACTTGATTGTCATTCAAAAAGTCGTTAGAACGATAGCGTGACGTGACAGCTTAATTTAATGAACTCTTAAGGAATTGAAATCGATGGCAGCTAACCCGCGTTTTATCATGATTGGCGGTTTCCTAGGTGCTGGAAAGACAACGACCATCGCTCGTTTAGCGCACCATTATCAATCGCAAGGAAAACGTGTCGGGATTGTCACGAACGATCAAGCCACCGATCTAGTCGATACCAACCTGTTGCGTTCGCAAGGCTTTGATGTGGGTGAAGTTGCTGGATCTTGCTTTTGCTGCAACTTCAATGAGCTGACACGCACCATGGAGGGACTGGGCGAAACGGAGCTACCAGAGATCGTCATCGCCGAGCCGGTTGGAAGCTGCACCGACTTGGTGGCCACTGTCATTCGGCCGCTTCAGTCCATCTATTCACATCCATTTGATATCGCGCCCTATGGAGTAATACTCAAGCCAAGCCATGGTCTCAAGATTCTCAAAGGAACATCCAAAGGGGGTTTTTCGCCTCAAGCCGAATACATCTTTCGAAAGCAGATCGAAGAAGCAGACTTCGTTATTATCAACCGAATCGACGAGCTGTCCGACGAGTCGATTGAGGAGTTGGCTTCACTTCTTAAGCTTAATTTTCCAGACATTCCGTGCTTGCGCATTTCGGCATCGACGGGTCAGGGTTTTGACGCGTTCACCGAATATCTTGACCTCAAAGGAGCCTTTGGCGAACGTGTTATGGAAGTGGACTACGATGTATACGCCGAAGGAGAAGCAGAGCTGGGATGGTTAAACGCTCAAGCTTTGTTGGAATCGAAAGATCCATTCCAGTTAGATGACTTCATTATGAACCTGCTTGGTCGCATCAATCTTTCGCTCAACGAACATTCAGCGGAAGTGGCTCACTTAAAAGTCATCGGTATGGCGGATGGTCAGTATGCTGTCGGAAATTTGGTAAGCAGTGCGACTGCACCCAAGCTCTCGATTGGATGTGGTATCGCCACGACCAATGCGAATCTTGTGATCAACGCTCGAGTCGCAGTGGATCCAAAATCGCTCACCAAGACCATCGAAGATACTTTGCAAGTCGTTTGTTTGGAGTACGGTGTAAAGGAGACGATCAATACCCTTCAAAGTTTTCGACCAGGACGACCCGTGCCAACGCATCGACTGGCCGGAACGGAATCGTAAATCAATCGACCAGCAGCGGTGGCTAGCGAGCGGATCGCATGTCTAACCGACAGCATCCAAAATCGAGCGCCTGGGCGACCGTTTTGTTTCTTATGACCTCCCGATTGATTTGGTAGTAAATGAACTTGCCTTCGCGCTGGGTGGTTACCAATCCGGCATGAAATAAGACTCGTAAATGGTGGGAAACATTCGCCATCTCGGAGTCGAGCAAGAGACAAAGGTCCGTCACGGTAAATGAGCTCGACTGTAGCGCCTTGATGATTTGCAATCGGTTGGAGTCTCCGAGCGCCTTTAAGTAGCCAGCACAAACCTCGGCGTCTTCGCGGTCTTTTTTTGATGTCGGATCTGTCTCAGTCATTTCGACGACATGCTTGCTTGAGTCTTAATCTTCGTGGTACCAAATCTGCCAAAATTTAGTATAGCGTTTGAATGGCATTTAAATGCCGTCTTGCCAAACGAAATCACCAAAAGCCGAAATCACCAAAAGAATCGTCAAATGCTGGCTCAAAAGTGCGTTGTTCTTTGTTTTGCAAGGTAGTTGACAGGCCGCGTTCCAATCGCAACACTAGTACATTCGTTTGAATGTGTTATCGTTAATGGAGAGAGCCATGTCTTCAAAGTGTCAAGGAATCTGCAGGTTGAAAGCCCCGCGCAAGCAAGCTGGATTTACCTTGGTTGAACTCTTGGTGGTGATCGCCATCATAGGAATTTTGGTTGGGCTTTTGCTACCAGCGGTGCAAGCGGCTCGGGAGGCCGCCAGACGCATGCAATGCCAAAACCACCTCAGGCAGTTGGGGCTGGCGGCTCACAACCACGAATCCGCCCTCAGAGTATTGCCACCCGCTTTTCGCGGAAAATCCATTGGCGGTGCTCCACAGTACTTCGATCTTTGGGGCACCCTTGCCAATTTGACCCCCTATTTGGAACAAACGGCGGTTTACAACTCTATCGATCTCAACATTACGATGTACCAGTTGACCCCGCCGTATGGAATTCAAGCTCCGGACGCAGTGCGGACGTTTGTGCCGATCTTCCTTTGTCCCAGCGACCAGGCCCGTTCGGTATGCCGCGATTCGTATGCCATTACGGGTGAGTTTGGACCGACGAACTATGCCTTTTGCTTAGGAACAGGAACCACCCGTGGTCGAACCGGTTGGCTAGGCTCGCCCTACGATGCAGATGGTGTTTTCTATGCACAGTCAAAAGTTAGACTGACCGACATCAAGGATGGGACGAGCAACACGATCGGCGCATCAGAACGCGTGCTCGGAGAGGGGGATGAAAGCAAAACGATTGCGTCTCGGGTTGAATTGAAACCAAGGACGATGTACGTGAATCCTGGAGCCGAGACCAACGATGCGAATTGCGGTGCTTCGCTCCGGACCAATTTCAGTCAGCGCCGCATGTACACTTGGGTGGCCGGTGAGCCTCGCTGCACCAGCTACAATCACTATTACCTTCCGAACGACCCGATCAATCCCGATTGCGTGTCTAACTTCACCGGCAGCGATCCATTGACGCGTAGTACCGGGCATGGTCTTTCCACGGCACGCAGTCGGCATACCGGCGGAGTCAATACTTGGAACTGCGATGGCAGCGTCCATTTTATTTCCAATTCCATTCAATTGCAGGTCTGGAGAGCGATCGCGACCCGCAGCGATGGAGAGGTTGTCAATGGCGATGGTTCTTGAAACAAAAAGTGTGGCTAATCGGTTAACCGAGGAACAAGTCGCGTTTTATCGAAACGAAGGTTTCTTGGTCGTTCGGTCCGTGTTTTCGGCCGCCGAGGTAACGCTTTTGGGCGATGATGCAACGCGCGTTTCGAAATCGCGGCGCGAGATCATTCATGCCGACAATTTGAGAGTTCGGTTCAAGAATCACATCGAAACGAATGAGCCGGTCTTTGAGGTCTTTGATCCGATTTCCGATTTGTCATCGGTGGCCAAAGCGATGACGGTTGATCCGCGTATCCTCGACCGACTTGATTCGATTTACGAGGAGCGCGCTTGTTTATTCAAAGACAAACTGATTTACAAACCACCAGGGGCTTCTGGTGCTTCGTTGCATCAAGACTGGATTGGATGGCCAGGCTTTCCTGAAAGCTTCTTGACGGTCCTCATCGCAATTGATTCGTTCGATTTGGCGAGTGGCGCGACGGCGGTGTACCCGCGGTTACATGCCAAAGGGTATATGTCTCCGAAGGATGGCCAACATCATTCCCTGCATCACGACGACATGGGCATCCAACCGGTAACGCTCGTTTTGGAGCCTGGAGACGTGGCTATTTTTTCGTGCTTTACTCCCCACTATTCTGAGTCGAATAAGTCAGAGCATTGGAGGCGAGGCTACTTCATTAGTTACAACGCCGTCTCAGATGGCGGAGAGCAGTTCGACCGGCACTACACCGAATTTCACGATTGGATTCGATCTCGTTATCCTGTCGAACGTCGTTCCCAACTGGTTTTTCAATAGCCAATGCAGCATGGCAATTACGCAATGAGCAAACTGGAATATTCCAATCCGACGCGTAACCGAGGGACAGTCTCTCGCTTACGCGTCGGGTTGGGATTGGTACTCTTCAATCAGTCTTTCACCATTAAATAATGCCGGACTCACCAGCTACGGTTGAAAACGTTTTAGAAGGCAAGCCTATTGCTGTCAGAAACCTACTTGCGTGGGCAAAAGACTTCGCCTGGGTCTCCATCGTTGTCGGCGCGATCGCCATGGCAGCGACCTATCCCGGTCGAACGCATGGTTTGGGAATGGTGACAGAACCATTGCTCAACGACTTTGGTCTCAATACGAATGACGGACGCGTACTTTTTGCGAGCCTTGGCTTTTGGGCAACTATCTTAGGTGCAGCCTTTTGCTTTCCAGTGGGCTGGCTTCTCGATCGAGTCGGACAGAGGTGGGTTCTGTTTGGCAATTTGGTTTTGCTAGGGCTTTCTGTACTTCTCTTGAGTCGATCGACTTCGTTATGGATGCTGTTCGTTGGACTGCTCTTGACGCGGGGATTGGGGCAAGCCGCACTCTCCGTAGTCAGCATTACCATCGTTTCAAACTCCCATGCGCCTGCGAGGTTAGGGCTAGCGATGGCCTTCTACGCGATGCTGGGCATGCCGCTGCATTTGGTTTTAATAAGCTTTGTTGGATGGTCTTTGAATATAGCCCATCTGGATTGGCGCAGCGTTTGGGCGATGGTCGGAGCTGCACTTGTTTTTTTATCGCTGACCGCGTGGTGTTTGCCAACCAAATCGATTTTAAAAAATGCGTCCAATCAAGGCATCGAGGTCGATAGCGAGCGACGAACGGTTGACGGCTATACATTGTGGCAAGCGCTTCGAACCCCTGCGTTTTGGTTGTTCAGTGTGACGATTTCGATATGGGGAATGATTTATGCTGGAACTGCCTTGTTCAACCAAGACATTTTTCGAGAACGAGGTTTTGATTCGGCACTTTACTTCAAGATTTTGTCCTACACAACGATTGTCGCACTGGCTTCGAAGCTGTTTTTTGGTTGGCTAGTTAATTACGTTCGATTGACTCATTTGCTAAGCGTTTGTCTCCTTCTTAGCTCGATCTCTCTGGCTGGACTTCCCTTTGCAACGCAGACTTGGCACGCTTATGTCTACGGGACGGTGCTTGGCATAGCATCCGGAGCGGTCGCATTGTTGTTTTTTGCCGCTTGGGGCAAGCTATACGGACATGGTGAGCTCGGTCAAATACAAGGCGTCGCGCAAATGATGACTGTATTCGCGTCGGCAGCCGGTCCGCTTGTATTTTCCTTGAGCAAGCGAATGACGAGCTCTTACACTATGATATTCTTTGTGTTTGCAGGAACGCTGGCTGCCATGGCAGCCATTGCATTCCTAACTCCGTTACCGAGTCCTTTTGCCAAACAATCCGACTCTTAAAAGGAATTGAAGGCCATCTATGTTACCCATTGCTCCGGTTTCCCGAGTTCGTTTCCATATTTCGCTGAACGTAAATAATTTGGAGCGATCGATCGACTTCTATAAAATTCTTTTCGATATGGAGCCAGCCAAGCAACGGAGCGACTATGCCAAGTTCGAGCCAAATGACCCACCATTGGTGCTGTCGCTAGAGCCCAACGGACGAGCAGGCGGAGGCACTTTGAATCATCTTGGCGTTCGAATGATCGATGCGAGGCAACTGGTCGCATTGCAAGAACGGCTGGAGAAGCGTGGCATCAAGTCACAGCGCGAGGAGGGAGTCGAATGTTGCTATGCCACGCAAACCAAGTTTTGGGTACAGGACCCAGACCTGACGCTGTGGGAGTTCTACACACTCGATGACGATGAGTTGGACCATCGAGGAGCAGGCCAAAGTGTTGAAGTTATGACGAGTAGTACTCTTCCCAACGAGGAGAAAATCTGGGAGCATCGGCTCGGTACGCCCGTCCCGCTTCATATCGACGCCTGTGATGATTCGATGGACGCGGTGGTCTTGCGAGGATCGCTCAATGTTCCACTATCGGAGATGGAGCAGAAATCCTTTTTAATGGAAGCAAAACGAGTATTGAAACCCAACGGACGACTTTTGCTTCGCATTTTGTCTGGCGACAAAACACACGCGACACCCAAGTTGCCAGGTAAAGGAGCCCCAGTGCAATTTGTTCCTGCAAAGGATGACGTCATGGGACTGTTATCTAACGCAGGACTAAATGGGATTCGATTATTGAAATATGATGAAAAGCCCTGTTTCGACGTCGACGGAGTCAAAATGCGAGAAACGCACATCGAAGCGTTTAAGCAATGATCCTGCGTAGCAATGATCCAACGGCGATGCGGATGCGGATGGTTTGCCAAGCGGACCGCGGTTACTTTGCTCCGTCGATGGGCAAGTCGCGATACTGTCGATGGCAATCGGTGCAGTTTGTGCCAATACGTTGAAAGGGCTCTGCGATACTCGCTGGTATGCTGTTAGACCTATCGGATCGATTCCACTGCCGAATAGCCGCTTCCAGTTGTTGCGCGTCGGATTCAGACTCTTTCAACATTTTCCGAAACGCTTCAGGCTGCTTGGCCACGACTTCCAACCGCAACATCTCTGTGAAGTGTTCTTTCAACAGCAAGGCTTCGTGAGCCGGATAGAGGTCGGGGTGATCGGGCAGTGTCTGCCATCCTGAGGCAGCGATTTGTTTGAGGTGGTCGTGTGTATGTTCCAGTTCCACCATACCCTCGGCCATCGGTGGCAGTTTTGCCGATTCCGGTAAGTTGACCTGTAATGCATCGAGCATAGCATCGGGGAGTCTGCGAGCCGATGCAACCGCCTCGAACAAGCCTCGATAGTTTTCATTGGTACCTGCAAGTTTCAGAATGGCTAGCGAGGAAGATGCCTCGATCATGCCTGTAGAAACACAAGCCACGGCGGCGGCCGCTGGACTGCGGTGCTTGCCATGATGGCAGTGTATGAATATCGGACCCTCCAAGTCTCGCACTGCTTTTGCCAATTCTTCGACTCGCTCTGGTTGAATACCGTTGTAGCCGTGTGGAAGGTGGACGTATCGCAATCCATATTTTCGTGCGAGCGCCACTTCTGGTTTTGCCCCGTCGACGCAAATGATCGTCTTGACTCCTAACGCCTTTAATTCATGGAAGGCTTGGTCTCCATCGGGTAGCCCACCCGAGATCACCTTGTCATGAATTTGAATAGCGTTGGGTAGGTGTACCATTGCCAGCTTGCGAGGCTCAAAATTTGATTTCGCAAGTCCCACGTTATCCTGCCGCTCTTGGGCAAGGCACGCGTTCAAGTCAACGATCACCAGCGTAAATGCAATGGTTGCGAATAGAGATCTCATGGTGTTTTCGAGTGCCAATTCCTCTGTGGATCACTGGAGTTTTCGACCACG
>JBBRJI010000225.1:0-8305 GCA_038219625.1 Pirellulales bacterium
TTCAAACTGCCCCTCGCCTTAGTTATCCCCTTGGATGTTGCCCAAGTATTGCTTTCGCACTTCGGGGTGCTGTTTCACTTGCTCGGGAGTTCCTTCGCAAAGGACCGATCCTTTGTTGATGACGTAGCATCGATCCACGGCTGCTAAGATTTCCAACGCCGCGTGGTCGGTAATCAGAATCGATATGCCTGTATCCCGAAGATCAAAGATCGTTTGTTGAATGCTTTGGACCGTTACCGGATCGATTCCGGCAAAGGGTTCGTCGAGCATGATGATGCGAGGATTGGAAACCAAGCATCGTGCAATCTCCAATCGACGCCTTTCACCGCCGGACAGTTTTGACGCGCGCGATCGTCGGATGTGCGTGATCTTGAACTGCGCTAAGAGTTCGTTCGTTCTCTTTCGGCGTTCCGTCCAGCCAACCCCTAGCAGTTCTAGCATGGCCGAGATGTTTTGCTCGACAGTCAGTCTTCGAAAAACGCTAGATTCCTGGGCGAGGTATCCCATCCCGCCATCGCGAGCGCGTCGAAACATGGGCCAGTAAGTGACTTCTTCGCCACCTAAAAACACTTGCCCGCGATCTGGCATGACCAAACCGCAGGTCATTCGAAAGCTAGTGGACTTGCCAGCCCCATTGGGACCTAGCAAGCCGACAATCTCCGCTTCGCCCACTCGCATGCTAACGCCGCTAACTACTTTGCGTCGGCCATAGGTCTTTTCGAGTCCAACAACATTTAGAACATCCATGTTCCATTCCTTTCGGGGACATTAGGTGAGTGGTCTAACGAATCAGTCCCATGCGTTGGAAATTCGGTAAAAACGGCACTGGAGCATTCCAGTAGTGTGGCCAAAAGACCATAACCGCCCGTCCAATAAACAACCGCTCGGGCGCGTGGTGCTGACTCCAGGATCGAGCATCCGAGCTAGCAGCCGAATTGTCCCCCATGGGGAAATACCAATCCTTTTCCAATGTGAAATCAAATTTTTGTCGTTTTTCCGCCATAGGACTTCTCGCCCACAAATTGGGGTTGGACAAGATCGCATTACGGCTCAATCCCTCTATCGACATTCTTCTTGTCAATTCGCTTGCACTGAGATTGTGGACTTCACGCGCATAGCGTTCGTTGTTTTCTGAAGTGGTTGATTGCCGTAGGGTGCCATTGAAATCGGAATAGTCGGACAATTGATACCCCGCTCCATGGGCTATGTAATAGATATCTCGAAATACCTGGGTACGAACAATTTCTGCGGCACCGCCTTCGACTCCAACTGCGATCGGTGCGGAGTCAAGAGGGTTACTGGGTGTGCTCTTTGGAATTCGATTTTCGAAAGGTAAGTAGGCTTCGCTCATGAGGTTTCCGCTTGGCGACCATTTCACAGGTGTGCCGTCGACCCACAACACGAGGGTATCGTCAACATTTGCGAATCGAAGGCGATGCTTACCACCCGCTCTTACATTGGTGATCGCAGTGGCTTTCTCGGCGAGCAACTGCCCGTCTTGTTGAAACGCTCCAACAACCTGTCCGTCGACCTTTACTGTGGCTGTCGCTTGTCCCGTTTTTAGGTCGATTCGGCATTCGTGTTCCACGCCAGCTTCGACCAGGAGCAGGGCCAACGACTTGGTATCCCGTTCTGTTTTGATTTCGCAATCCGCGGCAAGATCTCCAGTCCAGTGCATGCCATCGTATTCGAGGGGTGCGTTTTTCTTCTCGCCGCTGATTCCCCTTTGAATGGCAGTGCTAATGAACTGTTCCGCTAGCGGACGGAAATCATTCTTGTTGATTCTTGTATTGAACGTCGAAAAACGAGCGTTGTAGGCTGTGAAATCCGTGATCAGTCGTGACGATCGCGGCGGTATCGCGTTGGGTAGTGCCCCTGTCTCCCGAAGGGACTCCCATACCAACGGATCGACAACATGATGGTAGTACCGAAGCCAATGAGTCGAACCAACCGATACGTCCGAGATGGTTGCTGACCACTTGTTTTCCGTTTGGTTGACTTGCCATTTCGATTCTTCCGCAGGGAATGGTTGCCATTGGCTTGGCATGCCGGCTTTGACAAGGCTCTTTGGAACGAATTTGGAATCATAAAGGATCTGAAGCATCGCATTCATGACGTGTGGTGGTTTGCGAGCGATTTCAAATGCGGAAGAGTTGCTTGCGTTCGTTTTTTCCGTTTCCGATTTATCCTGCTTGACGTAAATATTTCCGCCACGAATTCGGATGGTTTCGTTGGGACGACCAATGCATCTTTTGATGTAATTTAGACGAGCATCTTGGATGAACTTGAATACAATGACGTCCCAACGTTGCGGTTTGTTCCACGCGTATGCCAACTTGCTAACGAGGATGCGGTCCCCAGAAAAAGTCGCTTGATTGGAGGACTCTGTGGGATTAGCGACCTGGGGTTTGCGACAAAGTGGGCAGGTAGTCGCAACCACCATTTCATCGCTTCGAGCACCAACATCGTTGAATTCGTCGCTGGCCCCACATTGATATTGGTAGCCGCACTCCTCGCACTTGATATCCTTGTGAGCACCCATCAAGGTGGGAGCCATGGAGCCAGTTGGAATGACGAAGGCTTCTGCGATAAAAGCTTTGAATAGCAGCGCCAAAATGAATGCCACGGCCAGGCTCTCGACGGTTTCGCGAATCACCTGCAAGTCAGTCGATTTGGATGGAGCGGCCTCGGTCATGAGATGATTGGGTAGGTGAGTTGACAACGAATTTAGAATGGAATGCCGAATTCCCAAGGAAATTCGTACCCAGAGTATAGCCGACGTCGGGCTTTCGCGGCTGCGCGGAAATTCTTGGCATTTCAGGCCATGTCGCTGGTGAATTCGTGAGAATTCAGATAGTGCTTCTTCCAGCCTAAGCGTTGGGGCTCTTGCGTAGCGGAAGCCGCGTAGGCTTTCGGCGATAACCACCGAAACTCTTGGCGAGTTCCGCTACCCCCCCAAATTTAGCACGGAAGAAGCATTAGGCACTGAATTCTCCCGATTTCAGTTAGGGTTAGTTTTTGTCTAACCACCGTTTAACGGAGGCATCGCGTCCTCTGTAGGCTTATAAAGGAAGAGTTAGTTTCTTTCAGGTCCACGGAAAACACGAAATGCTATCGATGGGATACTGCGCTCCATAGGGTTGCATCTTTACGCAGCCTCCCAATTTCGCGACAATGCTGGGTTTTGCGACTATCGTAAATGCCGCCAACGCGCACATCCTCCGCGTTTGGTTGGCGCACCAGTAATAATTGATCGAGAAAGAAACGTAATCTTATGGCCGATGCGAAACTCTTAGGCGAAGTAGACCCTGCGGTGATGGCTGCATCAGGCCAAGTCGAAGCACAGGTCGATGTCGATCCCGCCGAAACCAGCGAATGGCTTGGATCGCTCGACTATGTGTACAAGAGCAAAGGAGCGGATCGCGTCCGCTATCTAGTCAAGGCTCTAGAGAATCGTGCCAGAAGAGATGGTGTTGAGATCCCCATGGAAACCAACACGCCTTACGTCAACACCATCCCACCCGACAAGCAGCCAGCCTACCCAGGCAACCGAGAAACCGAACGCCGAATTAAGAGCATTGTCCGTTGGAACGCCATGGCCATGGTGGTGCGAGCCAATAAAAAGACCGATAACCATGGTGGACTTATCGGCGGACAGGTCGGCGGCCACATTAGCACATTTGCCAGCAGTGCCACTCTTTACGAAGTTGGATACAACCATTTTTTCCGTGGACGCGGTGAATCAGGCTACTCGGGAGATTTGATTTATTTTCAAGGGCACGCGTCGCCAGGTATGTATTCAAGAGCTTTCCTGGAAGGACGCTTGCCCGAAGGCAAACTTGAGAACTTTCGTCAGGAACTGCAACCGGGTGGTGGCCTTTGTAGCTATCCGCACCCATGGCTAATGCCCGACTTCTGGGAGTACCCAACCGTATCCATGGGCCTTGGCCCGATCATGGCCATCTACCAGGCTCGCTTCAACGAGTACCTCAAGGATCGCGGACTCAAGGACACATCCGGCCAAAGAGTATGGGCATTCCTCGGTGACGGCGAATGCGACGAACCCGAAACACTCGGAGCGATCACGCTTGCCTCACGTGAAAAACTCGACAACCTCATCTTCGTAGTGAACTGCAATCTGCAACGACTCGACGGCCCCGTTCGCGGTAACGGTAAAATCATCCAAGAGCTTGAAGCCATCTTCCGCGGAGCAGGGTGGAATGTGATCAAGGTTGTCTGGGGCAGCGATTGGGACGCACTTCTCGCCAAAGACGAGTCAGGGCTGCTTGCACAACGTATGACCGAAGTGGTTGACGGCCAGTATCAAAAGTATGTCGGCATGAACGGTGCGTACATTCGCGAACACTTCTTCGGCAAGTACCCTGAGCTTCTCAAGTTGGTCGAGAACTATTCCGATGAACGACTCGAAAAGATGAAACGCGGCGGCCACGATCCCGAAAAGGTTTACACGGCATACAAAGCTGCCGTCGAGCACAAAGGTCAACCGACCGTCATCTTGGCTAAGACGATCAAGGGTTACGGTCTGGGAGAAGCTGGCGAAGGTCGCAACATTGCACATAATCAGAAGAAAATGAACGAAAAGGAGTTGCTGGAATTTCGAAGCCGATTCGGCATCCCAATTTCCGATGAGGAAGTAGCAAACGCGCCGTTTTACAAGCCACCTATCTCTAGTCATGAGATCAAGTACCTGCTCGACCGTCGCAGTGCTCTCGGTGGACCGGTTCCAAGTCGACCAACGGAGCATCCCAAGATAGAAACGCCGACGCTTGCCGACTATCGGAAGTTCATGTCCACCCAACTCGAAGGGAAGTCCATCAGCACGACCAATGGCTTCGTTCGATTGCTCGGGCGATTGGTGAAAGACAGCGCGATCGGCAAGTATATCGTTCCGATTGTTCCCGACGAGTCACGCACCTTTGGTATGGAAGGCTTGTTTACGGAGATTGGTATCTATGCACATGCTGGCCAGTTATATGAACCTATCGATCGCAAGGACGCCGAACAAAAGATTGGGTATTATAAAGAGGCAAGTGACGGGCAAATCCTGGAAGAGGGGATTACCGAAGCGGGCTCGATGAGCAGTTTCAACGCCGCCGGAACAGCTTACTCGGCTCACGGGATCAACATGATTCCGTTCTACATTTACTATTCCATGTTCGGATTCCAACGAGTTGGCGATTCGATTTGGGCCGCAGCCGACATGCGGGCCAAGGGTTTTCTTATCGGCGGCACCGCTGGACGAACGACACTCAATGGCGAAGGACTCCAGCACCAAGACGGACACAGTCACCTCAACGCTATGGCTTTCCCAACGGTTCGTGCCTACGACCCAGCTTGGGCCTACGAAACAGCAGTTCTCATACTGGATGGAATGCGTCGCCTCTTCCAAGAAGATGAGACGGGAATCTACTACATCACTGTTCATAACGAAGATTATGAAATGCCTGCGATGCCAGAGGGGGTCGAGGAAGGCATCATCAAGGGGATCTACAAATTCTCATCGAACGAGGTGCCTGGAGCGAAAGCCCGTGTTCAACTCTTCGGCAGCGGATCCATCCTGCGATGCGCTCTGGAAGCACAAAAGATTCTGGCAGAAAAGTACCAAGTTGCCAGCGATGTTTGGAGCGTGACCAGCTATACGCAACTTCGCCGAGAGGCACAAACCTGCGAGCGCTGGAATATGCTTCATCCCGATCAAACACCTCGCAAGAGTTACATCGAGACCGTCTTGGCGGACGTCAAGGGACCAATCATTTCAGCCAGTGACAATGTTCGTGCGGTCGCAGAACAATTGCTTCCCTACGTGTCCTCCGACTACTACGTCTTGGGTTGCGATGGGCTTGGCCGCAGCGAAACGCGACAGGCACTGCGTCGCCATTTTGAAGTCGATGCAGTCTCGATTACCATTGCAGCTTTGTATCGACTCAGCAAGCAAGGGACTATCCAAGGCAGCGAAGTTGCCAAAGCCATCAAGGACCTTGGTTTGGACCCTGAAAAGCAAAACCCATTGTTCGCATAGCGGGCCAGGCCAGCCCGCAAGGCCGCGATTGTTTCATCACCAAAAACACCTTCTATCCACTTGCTTCCAAAAAATAAATAATGCCAACTGAAATCAAACTTCCCTCCCTTGGTGAAGGCATCGAATCGGGAGATGTCCTCGAGATTTTGGTCAAGGTAGGGGATGTCATCAAGAAGGACCAATCGATCGTCGAAATGGAAACCGACAAGGCGACGGTCTCGGTACCAAGCCCTTTGGCAGGCAAGATTTTGAGCATTGCGAACAAGGAAGGCCAAACGGTATCCATTGGAATGGCCCTCGCTTCCATTGAAGCCGTCGAGGCCGCTGCACCGGCGCCCAAGTCAGCGCCAGCCCCTACCCCTACCTCAGTTACGCCGCAACCACCTGCCGCACCCGAACCAAAAGCTTCGACACCCATTACTCCCACTGCTCCCACTGCTCCCATTACTCCCATTACTCACATTACTCCCACGGCTCCCATTACTCCCACTGCTCCAATGAAGCCAGCAGTACCTATCGTGGTTCCGCCAGCTCCAGTGGCGCAGGAAGCCGTCGCGGAACCCGCAGCCGCAGATACAGGCACTCCCTTCAGCGACGACGTCATTCCGGCAGGTCCAGCCATCCGACGCTTTGCTCGGGAAGTAGGGGTCGATCTGGTCAGCATTCCCGGGACGGGCGACGGAGGTCGCATCACTCGCGACGATATTTTGGCCGTGGTTCGCCATGCAAGCCAGAGTGTCCGCAGTGCACCGCAAACTCCACAGGCAAGCAACACCGCAACCATCGCGAGCGAAGCACCCCCTTCCAAGCCCGCGACGAGCGCGAAAGGACCCGTATTACCGGGAACAGTTGCTAACGATGACTATGGACCGATCCGGGTCGATCGCATGACCAAGATCCGAAAGACCATTGCCGCCCAGATGCACAAGTCTTGGTCGACCGTTCCTCGCGTGGTGAACTTTGACGATGCCGATATCACGGAACTCGAAGGCATCCGTCAAGCCAGCAAGGATGACTATGCTTCGCGCGGCATCAAGCTGACCACGATGCCCTTCCTAATCAAAGCTGTCGCAACGGCGTTGAAGCACCATCCGGCCCTGAACGCCACCATCGATATGGAAAACGAACAGATCATCTACAAGGACTACATAAACGTTGGGATCGCGGTCGACGGCGAACGCGGGTTGGTCGTGCCAACCCTCAAGAACGCTGACAGGATGTCGATTCCCGATATTGCATACGCGTTGTCTGACTTGTCGTCGCGAGTTCGCAACAACAGCTATGCCGTCAGTGACCTGAGGGGCGGAACCTTTACCATCAGCAACCTCGGTGCGATCGGCGGAACGTACTCGACTCCGATCATCAACGTGCCAGAAGTCGCGATCCTACTCGTCGGTCGATCACGCAAGATGCCGATCGTAATGGAGGACGACTCGATCAAGGTGCGACTGATGATGCCTTTGAGCTTGGCCTACGACCATCGTTCGGTCGATGGAGCGACCGCAGCAAGATTTCTAAACGACATTATCGCTTACCTAGAAGCCCCCAGCCGATTGCTGCTCGCGATTTAGTCATGTCGTTTAACCCCGTTTAACCCCGTTTAACTCCGAGGCAAGATGTTTTGTAGGTCCATATCGACCTAGGTTTGGCTACCGTCGGTTTCCAACCGGCGGGGGCATATCTGACAGCTACCCCGTTGATTTGGTAACCCGAAACGTAAGTGAGGGACGAGATACACCCACTCGCTTACGCTTCGGGTTTCCATAATTGCCCTATTTCTGCGAACGACCTTAAATCAACAGCCCGCGAGTCCGACGGAGAGCGATCACTCTGCGAACTTTTGGCGTTGGTAGCTGACAGATGCTGCCCCGCCGGTTGAAAACCGACGGAAGCGAAATGAATCGGTTTGCCTGTCTGTTCAATCAGGCGAAGTGGAAGAAACGCAATCCAATTGCTCCCGCAATAGCAAAGGGGAACGGGAGTTTGGAAGCCCAATTGTAGGACGCCAAAACGCATCCGTCGGGGGCAAGCCCCGAACGGATGGGCTAGCGATATTGCCTAACTCTATTGGTGTTCAGAGCAAATATGACTCGATAAAAGTCAGAAAGAAATATCGACACTGCTATTTGTCAGACAGTCCGGGCTCTGCCGGCAGAGCCCTGGAACAAGTCGGTGGCGATCGGCGAGAAGTGTCGAAATCGGGCTTTATGGAACGGTAATGGGGTTAAACAAGTTGGGAGTCGTCAGATTCGCCGCTTGCTGTAA
>JBBRJI010000226.1:0-8285 GCA_038219625.1 Pirellulales bacterium
GTGCCAAAGTCGTTGTCGGAGCAGGTACGCTCATGAATCAGCAAGGAACCCCGTTCACCGGCTTGCTGAGCATCACGGATGTACCGGTGAATCTGACTCCAGCCGCTCTGCCTGCAGGTCTGATTCCCGATTTGGTGGTCACGATTCAGCCGGGTGAAATGTCATTCACCACGCCTACACCGTTGTCGCTGCCCAATGCTGGAGGCTATGCGCCAGGCTCGTTACAGGATTTGTGGTCCATCAATCCGGTCACGGGCCAATTTGATAAGGTTGGTTTAGGTAAGGTTTCTGCCGACGGTAGTGTGATCGACACGATCAGTGGTGGTATCCGCAACTCAAGCTGGCATTTTTTCGTTCCACCCGGTCCGGCGGGACCTGACGTTGAAGACGACCCACGCAACAAGGACCCCGGGGGAAATGCATGTGAGGTTGGAGCCGCTTCCACCTGCGAGTTGCATTCAGGAGCATTGATGGAGACGCATGACTTAGTCACCTATCAGTCACAAGGCGTGTCGCGTGGATTGACGCTGACGTACGATTCCTTGCGAGCGGACCCACGGCCTATTGTACACTTCACATTCAGTGACATGAATCCGCGTCTATTCTCCATCCCAAGTACCGCCCGATTGATTGCGGAATTGGATGTAGGTCGAAATGGCTTCTCACGACAAACGCCGGGCTTTATTGGCAACGCATATGGGTTCACGGGTAATGAGAATATTTGGCGATTGCCTGCTGAGGTGACATCGATCGATGCAGCACTCCAAGTCGACTTGCGCGATCAACCGAGCGGTGTCTATGACTATACGCTTCGGTCCGGCCTGTTGGGCTATGCTGCTGGCCAGCAACGTTTCGTCGGCACACTCGGTAGCACGACGGGTCAAGTAACTTCGGTCAATACGATTAACAGTGCGCTGGGCTCAGGTTGGGGAATCAGCGAACTCTATGAACTCGTCGAAAATTCCGACGGCTCTGTGCTTGTCATCAACGGCGACGGCAGCGAACGCCTGTTTCCTCGCAATGCCAGCGGCGGATACGATCATCCACCAGGTGTGTTTGCGACGCTCAGCAAGTTACTGGACGGCACTTTCCAGCGGCTGTGGCTCGATAAAACAGTCGAGCATTACAATTCGATCAACAAACTCTCGACGATTACCGACCGCAATGGGAATTTGACCCGGTACGAGTACGACACCGTAGGAAGAATCCAAAAGATCACGGATTCCGTGGGTCTGGCAACAACCTTTGTTTACTCGGCCAATCGCATTGAGATCATCGATCCTATTGCACGGGTGACTCGGCTCGATCTCGACGCTCAAGGTAATTTGACTAGGGTGACCGATCCGGATGGCTCGTCTCGGCGATGGCGGTACGATGGGCAACATCGCATGGTCGGCGAAACCGATCAATTGGGTAACGTTGAGTCCGCCAATTACGGATTTCATGGACGGGTGACCGACGTGGTTCGCAAAGATGGTTCCACTCGGCGTTTCCTCCCGCTGGATATCCAAGGGCTCTTTCCGCCAGAACAGACAGCAGCGGATCCCATAGCAACACCGCTGTCCAATCCGATTGCTGGCCCAGTTCCTGCGCCCGAGGTAGTATTCGCAGATTCCAATAGCAACGTGACTCGCAGCACACTCGATGCGCGCGGACAGGTTGTATCCTCACGCGACAGCGCTGGGGGACTGCAGAGTGTATTACGCAACAGCCAGAATCTTCCAGTCCAGATCGTCGATGGCAACCAACAAACGACCCGGTTCACGTATGACTCAAATGGAAATGTGTTAACGCAAAGCAAGAATCTAAGCACCGGCGAACGGCCATTCGTAACGGCTCTCCAGTTTGATGGGATAGATGACGCTGTTGTTATTGCAGACTCACCCTCGCTGCGTTCGTCAAATGTGACGTTAGAGAGTTGGATCAAGTTTGATTCGATTCCGCAGAGCGCCGCGATATTGAGCAAACCGTTAGAAAATTTGGGTGGCAACAGGACCTACGTTCCGTCCTACCGGATTTACTATGAGGATGGGCATCTCCGCTCGTGGTTGTCTGATGGCAGCTTTGCCGAGTTCAGTTATTCTCGCGTAGTCGCTCCATGGCAGCCCGAAATTGGGCGATGGTATAACATAGCGATGACGTTCGATGATAGCACGGATACGCTCGCAATGTATGTCGACGGAGTGCCTTTGGCCGTCGGGATGGTTGTCGTATCCATCGCTTATGATAATCATCCGTTAGTCATCGGCGCCGACATAGATGACGGGAGGCAAACTCGCTGGTTTCCTGGTGCAATTGACGAGGTTCGCGTTTGGAATGTGGCTCGCACCGGCGAGCAGATACGAGCCGGTATGTTTCGCAGTCCTTCGACCAACGAAGTTGGACTGGTCGCCAGCTATTCGTTCGAAGAAGCAGCCAGCGCAATCGTTCTCGATAGTAGTAGCAATCAAAATAATGGCACGCTTTCAAGCAATGGGCCAGTCTACGTCAATTCAAGCATCGAAAACCCACAAGCGGTTCAACCACCTTCAGGTCTAGTCAGTTGGTGGTCGGCAGACGGTTACGCTAATGATCTAGTTGCTGGGAATAATGGGTCGACTCGTCTTGGTTCATCGCTTGGTACATCGTTCGCCCCCGGCGTCGTCGGCTTGAGCTTTCTTTTTGATGGCCAAGACGACATTGTGCGAGTCGCAGACGCCGCCGATGGAAGCCTAGACGTTACGGGTGACATGACCATAAACGCTTGGATCAACCCGAGAACGATTGCGGGTGACCAGCGTACGATTGTCCAGAAGCGACCAGCGACTGGCAACAATGACGTTGCGTACAGTTTATTTCTGGAAACCGACGGTCGGCTAGCGTTCACGTCGCGGCAGAACGGCGGTGATTTTCGCATCGTGTATTCCAGCTTGACTATTCCTACGAATGCTTGGTCGCACGTCGCTGTCACCATCAGTGGTACGACCCTTCAGTTTTACATCAACGGATTGAGCACCGGGGTTCTTCCGTATCCCTTTTTGCGCCCTTCGACCAATGGGCCCTTGACCATTGGCTCAACCCTCGTTGATGCGGCGAGTTTGCATAAGTTCCATGGTGGCATTGACGAAGTTCAGCTTTTCAATAGATCGCTTACTTCCCAAGAAATACGTTCGATAGCCCGTGCTGACCGAGCTGGCCAAAGCAAGCCGACCGTGTTCGATGCCGCCAGCGACTTTTCGAATGCAACCAATCCCAACGGTACGTGGGAATACGGCTCCTCAGCCGCACTCGGCGCCCCCTTCAATCGCAACACGACGAAGTTTCTTCATGAATATCCTATTATCGGTTTTTCATCTGCGAACGCCGTGCTTCGAACGGAGAGTCGAACCACACAAACGATACACAATTTATACATAAGTGGTTACCAAGAACCTGCCCATAATTCTTTGGCCGACAGCCTTACTTTAAACATAAAGTATTCTGATGCACAGGTCGTCGCCCAATGGACAGCGCCTAACGCAGGAACCTATCGAATCAACGGGCGTTTCGAAGGGTTGGCAATCGATTTTCACTTTGGTTGGGGCTCTAACGTCAAAAGCGCCGACGTCAACATTTTACTCAACAACAACGCCGTGGCTCCGCTTATCTCAGGCATTACCTTCGGTGTCGGAAGTCAAGTCCCGTTTAGCATGATTCGAGTCCTTTCAGCGGGCGATCAACTTCAGTTCATAGCCGGTTATCGCGGCGGGTTGGACCTTGTGGGGCTGTCGGCAACCATCGTCTTGGAAGGCTCTGCGGCAGACGGTAACGGCTCAGGAACAGATGCCGATGTCGCAACGACAACTTACACATACGAACCGAACTTCAACCAGTTGACGAGCGTTACCGACGAAGTTGGTCGTAAGACGCTGTTCACGATCGACCCTGCCAATGGCAACACACTCGGTTTCACCAACGTCGTCGGAACCCTTGGCGGCAACGACGATCGAGTTACCTCGTTGACTTATACGGCGACCGGCCAGATTGATACGAGCACAAACGATTTAGGCCAAGTGACCCAATTCGAATACGATTCTTTTGGCCGAGTCAACAAGATCCGCAACGCAGTAGGAACTCTCAAGGAAGTCAGTCAGCAGTTTGAATATGACGTGGCGGGCCGAGCGACCGCTGTTACGGATGAAAACGGGAATCGCACCCGGTTCGAATTCGATGCGATGAATCGTGTGACTAAAGTGACTCAAGCGGACGGATCGGTGTCCAGTTTTGCTTATGACCTCCGCGGAAACCAACGCAGTTCCACCAACGCCCTTGGAAACACACAGAGTCAAACTTACGATTCGTTGGATCGCACGGTCAGGCAGACCGACGCCGCCGGAAACGTCACTCGCTACGCATACGACATGGCTGGTAACCTCTCGAGCGTCACCGATCCATTAAATCAGGTGGTAAGGTATCAGTATGACGCTCGACGCCGACCGGTTTCCGAGAGTGATGCGGCAAACAACGTCACCCGTTTCAAGTACGATGTCGTTGACCAATTGTCATCCGTTCAGGACGCACGTGGCAACAAAACCAGCTATATCTACGATAGCCTCGGACGACTCACTAAAAATACCGATCCACTGGAAAAGAGCACTTCCTACCAATACGACAAGGCAAGTCAGTTGTTGGAAATGACCGATCGCACCGGTCGATTGACACGATTCCGGTACAACGACTTGGGTGAGCTGGTTTCCGAGAATTGGTTGAACGCCGACCGCTCGACTGCCAATGTGATCCAATACACGTATGACGCAATCGGGCAACTGGCGCAAGCCAACGATGGATTCAGTTCGATGGTCTTGTCCCGCGACGTTTTGAATCGCGTTACCCAAGAACAAATGGCTGGCCCGAACGGGATCCCCACGACGTTTCTCGATACGACCTACGACTCGGTTGGAAATAGGCTCACGCTCCTCGACACCACTAATAGCGTCATAGGGGCGACGAATACATGGACTTACGACAATCGCAATCGTGTGAAGCAAGTCGTTCAAACTGGTGTGGGAATCGCCCCTAAACGCGTTGACTTTGCGCACAATGCTTTGGGACAAACGACTTTACTTTCACGTTTTGCAGATGCGGCTGGCCAAACGTCTGTTGCGGCAACGACCTATGCCTACGACACGTTGCAGCGTCCAACGAGTATTGCGCATCGCAATGCGGCAAGTGTCGTACTTAATTCCTTCAGCTATCAATATGACACGGCCAGTCGAATCACACGCATCACCGACATCGACGGAGCCACAAACTATACTTACGACAGCCGCGATCAATTGACCGGTGCGAATCACGCGGACGTTGCGAATCCTGATGAAACCTATGCTTACGATGCCACGGGAAATCGCACCGCGTCGAGTTTGCATGGCGCAGGGTATAAGACCGGAGTTGCGAATCGGCTCGAGAGCGATGGCACTTACAATTATTCCTATAACGACGTTGGCAACATGGTTCGCCGAGTCACCATTGCCAGCGGTGCCGTTCGAGAATTCGCATACGACCACCGCAACCGGCTCGTGCAAGTGTCCGACCGCCCCAGCGCAGCCGGTGCAGCCACACAAATCGTCAAGTACACCTATGATCTCCTGAATCGCCGAATCGCGATGAACGTCGACAAGACGCCGGCAGACGCGATCGATGGGGTAATCACTTATTTCGTCTACGATGGACAAGATGTCATCGCGGACTTAACCGATTCAGATGGTTCCGGTCCAGCTTCACCGGTCAAGTCGATGCGGTACCTACACGGTCCAGTAGTCGATCAAGTTCTGGCACAAGAATCATCGACCGGCGATGTGGCATGGATGCTGACCGATCATCTAGGCACAGTCCGCGATCTTGTAAGCAACAGCGGTCAAGTTGTGAACCACATCAAATACGATAGCTATGGCAATGTCATTTCCGAGTCTAACCCCGCACTTGATACGCGGTACAAGTACACCGGACGAGAATTCGATGCGGAAACCGGATTGCAATACAACCGCGCGAGGTATTATGACGCCGCGATCGGTCGGTTTATCAGTGAAGACCCAATCGGATTCGAAGCGGGTGACGTAAATATTCACCGATACGTAACGAACCGGCCTGTCGACTTAACGGATCCAACCGGTAAGAATCCGCTTGTGCCTATCGGGATCGGACTAGCCATCACTATACCGATTATCCTATTTACAAACGCTATAAAAGATAGTTACCCGAAGCCTCAGGATAAGGGAAGCGCAACTAATGATAAGCCAAAGGGTAGCCCAAATCAAAACCCGTTGGGCAGTCAAGCATCGGGAAGTCAATCCAAGTCATTCGAGGATAGACTCTGGGACCCACTCACTGGCCGAACTGGCTTCGAACAAAAAGCAGAAAAACAGAGGAAGAAAGGTAACGACGACGCAAAAGATAATCATTTGAAACGGGAGCTTAAAAGATATCAAGAAGAACAAGCAGCAACCAGAGATAGAGAAAGAGCAGCAAGGAGAAAACGCGCCGATCTCGAAGCATACCTGAATCGACACTGTCCGAGATGACAGTGGGGTGGGAACAAAGGTGGTCAGGAAAAAAGGGGTCAGGGTGCGTCGGCGCAAGCCGGAGGAAGGTAGCGAATGAGAACGGGAAAGGGGTCAGGCCGGTCAGGCCTCTTTGATTGCAACAGTACACTTTGGCTTGATTCGACTGTCCTCAGTCCGGGATTGAGACCCCAACCAGCTCGTCTAGTTGGTGAATAAGGATCACAGCTAGGAAGTGTGTCCTCCACGAACGCCCGCATTCCCCTCTCAGGCCAACGCCTGAGAGGGGAATGCGGGAAATGGTTGACGGGTTCGATCCTAGCCGCGAACCGTTACGTCCGATGGATCAAAGCATAGAAAAGCCCGAATGGCGTGGACTTAACGTAGCGGAACTCGCCAAGAGTTTCGGTCGGCATTGCAATTTGCCGAAAGCCTACGCGGCTTCCGCTACGAGTTCCACTTAAGTCCACGCCGTTTGGGGCAAGCCCATCGAGGCGTTTTAAAGCGAGACGTCCTCAAAGGTCATGGCTTCGAATTTAGTACACTTGGCTTGATGCAAATCGAGTATAAAGCCTTATCGAGTAAATGAACATGAAACGCATTCAAAGAACCATTGAGCAACTAGAATCGCGCCAGTTGCTGGCAAGCGATTGGCAAAATCTCTCGCTCATTCGCGACGTGGACCGTTCTGGCCTCGTGACTCCACTTGACGCATTGATTTTGGTCAATTCGATCAACGCATCAGGCATACGCTTCTTACCGCCTCGCTCTGTTGCAAGCACCGAGCCCTATTGCGATGTCAATGGCGATGGTTCATTAACGCCGCTCGATGTGCTTTCGGTGATCAATGCGATCAACGCACTCGGCGACCGTCAGCCCAGCATCGTTGGTGGACTGACTCCTGATTCGGATCCGAACAGCAATGGCGTCGTCCTAGTCGACCGGGTAGCGATTCGCGGTCAAACACTGGCCAACTCATCTCTTAAAGTCTCGATCGAGAGTACGAGCGAATCGGTTGCCACGGTCGTCGCGGACAGTCAAGGAATGTTCAATTTCGACTTGCCTGTCGCGCAGGGGATGCAAACGGTACGCGTGAAAGCTACCGACGATTTGGGACGTCAATCCGAGTTGAAGTTGGATGTCCGTCGCGGCAACACGATCCAAGATTGGAATGCGGCGGCGCTCGATATCGTCCGGCAATGGACCACGACCTCGAACGATCCCTACCCGAATCGCATTGTTCCGTCCCAGCCCCCGATGGTGGCTCGCAGCTTAGCCATGATTCAAACGGCCATGTTCGATGCTGTTAATGCAGTCACTGGCAAGTACACGGGCTACGTGTTCCAAACGACACCTCAGCCTAACGCATCCGAGAATGCGGCGGCGGCATCGGCTGCCTTTGAAGTCGCCAAGGTGCTGTACCGCGCCACCGATGAACTAGCCGTGTGGCAAGCGTCCCTGAGTGAAACGCTAAGTCAAGAAATCGACGCGACGGCCCGCGATTCTGGCCTAAGTCTCGGCAAGTTGGCTGCGCAAGCGATTCTCGCTGCTCGAAACAACGACGGAGTTCAAAGCACATCGAGTTACACACACACGAATACGGTCGGGCGTTGGCAACGGACTTTTCCAGACTATCAGCCACCACTATTGGCTCAATGGTCCAGAGTGAAACCGTTTGCATTGACATCTGCGAGCGAGTTTCGTTCCGCTCCGCCACCTGCACTCGATAGTCCCGAGTACGCGGTTGCTGTAGACCAAGTGATGCGCAAC
>JBBRJI010000227.1:0-8284 GCA_038219625.1 Pirellulales bacterium
TATAAAGTCACAGCCTCAGAGCGTGCCACCCGTACCGCTGTGCCATACGTTGATTTGCTAGCGAGGTCCTAAGCTGGACGACCACTACGGAAAAGGGAGCATGGATGCAATCTTACGGAGCGAGGGATTCGAGGTAGTCCAGCAGCGACGAAAGCTCATGCGTTGAAAACTCGTTCATCACCCCGGTTGGCATCACCGATGTTGGAGATGTTTTTCGCTCCTCGATGTCTTCCTTCATCACAGTGAACTCGGCCCCTTTTTGATCGCGAATCGTCACGCGATCGGTCAGCTCGCTAGTCACGAAACCGCTCTTCAATTCCCCGTCCTTGGTCAGGATCAAATTCGTGATAAACCCCTGAGCAATCGTCTTGCTGGGTTCTAAAATCGCCGTCATCAAATCCGGTCGTTTGTAGGTCTTAGCGATGGTGCCCAGGTAGGGCCCTTTTTGAACTTCGTCTTGCCGAACGGTATGGCAAGCAGCGCAATTGGCTTTTGCGTAGATTTCTTTACCAAGCGTAACATCGCCAGGCGACTCTACCACTTTCGCAACCAAGTCGTCCAGCGACATGGAGCCAATCTTGGGGGAGTTATCTGCGGCCTGCGGTTTGATTTTCATTTGCCTGACAACGGACTTGGCCGTTTTCGCAATGGCCGCGTCGGGATCTTCAACTGCTTGCAGAATCTTGCTATCCAAGAAGTGATTGCCGATCTCGGAAGCGGCTTGCATCAATCGCTCGCGTCGATCCGACTGTTGCCACGCAGCATTGATCGCCTTCTTAGCAAGTTCTTGTGGTTCTGGGCTCCCGTTTTTTCGTGACGCTATCGCGATCAAGGCAGCGTCAGCCCAAATGCCGACGGCTGTGTCCGATGCAAGAGCAGATTTTTCAAAGGTTGCCACGTGAGAGTCCATTTTCACCGAGTTCACGAAGGCGTCACGGGCTCGGTTGCGATCGTTGTTGAACTCCTTACCACGTTTCAATTTGGACAAGGCCGTCAGAATCGCTGCCGGCGTTTCAGTGCTCCCTTGTTTAGAAAGTACAATCACCACGTCTGAGAGCATGGACGTCGATGCATCCTCCTTTTCCACCGCTCGCAGCAAGAGTTTCATCCCTTCGTTTGGAACCTCTTTCGCCAAAGCCAATTGCGAAATGGCGGTTCCAAGTAACTGCTCATTCGACTGCACTAGTTTCAGGATGCGGTCCAGAGAGTCGTTGGACTCCATTCGATTGCGTTGCATTGTTTCGATCAGATAAGCAGCATCGTCGGGAGTTGCCGAGTCGAGCGATTTCTTAAGCACCGCCGCGATCTTGTTCGATTCACTCCACGGCTCAGGCTGGTAGTACGGCCCTCGTGTGTCTGGTCGCGTTCCCCAGGAATCACCCTTCCATGGCCCCTCTTTAAAGTGGAGTCGGCAGAGCGTAGAAAGAATCTCGCGACGATAATCCGATGGTACAGCGGGAAGCAATGCAATCAGTCCATCCACTACCTCTCTTTGATGCATCATCCCGAGCGCGCGAAGAATTGGCAACTTGTCTAGACCAGGCTTATGCAAAGCATCCAGGCATCCGGCAAAGGCGTTTCGTTTTGCCAAGCATCGAATGGCGGTATGAACGACAACCGGATCATCATAGAAAAGCGATGGGGAAATTTCGGCATCGGTCGACGTGGTTTGCAGTTTCGAGACTAGGTTGCGAAGGTCGCTTCTCAATGCAATCGCTCCATCAAGCAATTGCCGGTAAGCCAAATTGCCTCGTCGCATCAACTCTCGCTGCGACTCGATCCGTCTCCGGAAGCTGTTCGATTTCATTTGTTCGATGAGTTCGTTATCGGAGGCCTTAGTGAAATTCGGCATCGGGGCTGGTTGAAAGCCTTTGGGTTTGACGCAGACGATATACCCGACGTCAGGTCCGGCCCAATCAAATGTTGCCCCTCGCCAGCTTGCACCATACACACGACTGTTTCCGTCCACATCCGCATCGGTCGGTCGCGTCATCTTGATAAAGGACTCGGGTTTGGCTGTTTCCTCGAAGGTTGCACCACGAGGTGAAACGGAGTGTCGGTAGAGCGAACCTGTGCCCCAATCCGCGGTAAAAGGTGCGTTGTTCCATTTGCCGAAACCGGGTTCATCAATGTAAACCGCGCCGCAACCTGACCCTCCGCCGTAATCGGCCAACGGTTGCACACATTCATCTGGAAAATTTTTGTACAAGCGTGGATATCCGTGGTCGTCCATGCCCGTGAAGTGATGCATACGGACATCCCAGCCACCGCCGTCGTTGGTGTTGTCGCGAGCGAACATTTCCATTTGAGGGCTGATGGCTACCTCGAGAATATTGCGAGTGCCTGTCGAATAGACTTCCAAGCCTGTGCCGTCCGGTTGCACTCGAATCACTCCACCTCCGCGGTGAGTTACCTTTCGACCGTCGGTTCCCTCCGCGTCGATGAATCCGAAGTCGCCTCCTGCGATGTACAACCATCCGTCTGGGCCTAGGCTGACGCCATTGGTTGTGTGGTCTGCTGGGCGTTTGTCGTAGCCAAGGCGAGGTTCTTCACAAGGATCTTTTGTTCGTCCGCGACGCCATCTCCATCCTTGTCGATGAACGCGCTCAAGTGAGGTGGATGCATCAAATAAAGGCGATCATGGTCCCAAACCAAACCGCGCGGTGCATCGATTTCACAAAACACTTTCGTTTCGTCCGCCCGTCCGTCACCGTCTAAGTCTCGCAATCGAATGACCCGACCGCGTTCAGGATTTCGACCGAGTGAACCGTTGCCATCGGAACTGACATAGAGAGTGCCGTCTACGCTTGAGGCTACGAAGACTGGATAGTTGACGGCTGGGGGCGAAGCGAAAACAGTTACTTCAAATCCTTCTGGAACTTGAACGTCTTTTAGGATGGAAGCTTCTTCCGCGGGCGATAGTTTCTCGATGCGTGGAATGGTGTTGCCGGCTTTTGCAAGGGCGTCGCCTTGGGCTGGAATGAAGGCACCTTTCTTACCCTTCGCGTCGGTGGGCCAAAGCGTGCCGATGCCTTCTCCTTTAAGTTTGACTTCACGAATGCTGCACCAACTACCAGTCGGTGCGCCGACGCCGGTAATGCGAACGAATTTCACCGGTGGCTGTTCGGCCAATTTCTCCGCTTTGTTTTTTTCATTGCTTTTCGACTTGTCGAGCAGCAGCAACCATTCCTTACCATCGATCGAACCATCGACTCGATAGCCATAATTCTTTTCCGCAAACTCCCACGCAATTTCGATTTCCTTAACCTGATGCGCTTTTTCAAATTCCAACTGGAGCCATTCAGGGAAACCGCCTCCGTCGGCACACCAACGGGTATCGAGTTTGCCATCGAACGCCAAATAGCTGTCCTGATTTGCCTGGGTACTGGAAGCCGTCGGCTTGATGAGAGTCGCGTCCTCAGGGGTCTTTGCGAAGCTTTGCTCGGATGGTGCCTTGAATTTCGTCTTGTCGATGAAGGTGACCTTGTTTTCACCTTGATAGGGTTGCAAGTACTCGGGATTTAGCTTCCCGCAGGCCCACAATAATCCACGCGTTACCAACTCGAGATAGCGAGCGTCCTCAACGGTCTCCGTGTTGTGCCCAATGGTTGTGCTGAAGCTCCGCGCACCTTGAGACTCATTGATCCATGCGACTACCGCCTCGTCTACCCGAGCTTTGTCTCCTTTGTCTACGCTTTGTTTGCCAACGGCCAGTGGATGGGCATCCAAGAGCTTCACATTGTTGTAGAGCTCTTCTTTCACGGTCGTCCAATTGCTGAGGGTTGCCGTGATCGGATGCTTCGTATCGACGAACTGGATATCGATCGGTTCTTGGGGGCCATGGCCACTGGATTGGAGACCTAGATGTTTGAACCACGTATCGGTACCAGTGCGGAAACTATGCATCGCGCAGTGCAAGTGGACGGCTGGGATTTTTTGATGCGTCTGGACGATGCGATTGACGATGGCTGGATCTTTAATGTCGGCTGCGCATTCGTCATGAATAATGACATCGTACTCTTCGGCCCAATTGAGTTTTCCGTAAAGCGGTAAAATTGGGGACGTGCTGGAATTGTCTGTCCAGTAGACGTCGACTTGGACGTTGGCACGCGATTGAATCCCTTTGCAAAGCGCTTCTTGCTGCTTGGCATAATCATGGCAACAGCCGCCTGCAATGAGAAGGGCTCTGATGGTCTTGGTCTTGGTCTTGGTCTTTGACTCTTGAGCGAATACGGTCGTGGAGGCCGCGGCTAGGATTCCGAACGCGATCAGCAATGGTTTCATTTTGGACAATCTGAAGAAGTTCATTTGCGGTTTGGCAGGTAACTAGTAGTCGGTTCGGATGCTGGCAGCATCCGCCACGGTGGCAGCATCCACCACAAGGTTGGTTATTCGAGTTCGAGGAAGCTTAAATGTAGTTCTGCGTGACGCAAATTGAGTTGAATTCGGTCTTCATAAGTCATTGTGCCAAACGCGAGCAACTCGTCGATAGAATGAAACCAAAGTTTGCGACGTGTGACTTTGGCGGTTTTTATTTCGCTTGTCACGGGGTGTTGCTTGCTAAGCGTTTGAAGTAGGCTTCGATTACTTCACGGAAATGGCTAGGTAAGTCCTTGGTAATGTTTTGCAAGGCTTCTTGGCGCTGCGCAGGTGGTAGATTTCCCCATCCGCTACTGCTCCCGATGTCTTTTTGGTCGACGTCTCCAGGCCCCTTCTGGTCGGCAAGCTGGCTGTCATCCATGGGCTTTCCGCCGTTGGGTTTTTGGCCCTTGGCGTTGCCGCTGTTCTTCTGTTGTTGCTGTTGTTCCTGTTGTTGTTGCTGTTCCTCCAGTTTATCGATCATCTTGTCGAGCTTATCGACGATCGCTTGCTCTTTATCTTGTACGATCTTGCCAGCTCGTCCCAGCGCCAATCGACGTTCGACATCGTTCATTAATCGGGCGATTTCGTCGAGCGAATCTTCCTTGAGGGGCTTGATGTCCGATTGCATTAATCGGGCCGTAATAGCATAACGAGTTGGCAGTTCCGTTTCTCGTTCCAACAACTTATCGAGCGTTTCCAAACAAGCCGACCGTTGCATAAGGTGATGTTGGCACACCCCCATGCAGAAGAGCCACGTTGCTGGGTCCGAGGTGGATTCTTGCGCAAGTGGTAAAAGTCGCTGCAAGGCTTCATCGTAGAGTCCGTGTTGAACCATGTAGCGGCAGCAAATCAATTGAAGATCCGCGCGCAGCCAGACCGGGATGCTGCCGTTGGCCAAAAGCGAACTGAGCCGCGCATCCAACTTGGAGGAATGGCCCGATGCGAAGGGTGCATCGAGAATCTCCTTAAGGGCTGCGACGGCAGGCTCAATCTTGGCGGTTGAGGCCAAAACGTAGTCGAGCAAACCGACGCCTTTCAGTGACGCTGTTTCCGTGACTGGACCAGGCTCGATCCCCGGCTCGCGACTTTTGAGATAACTATGGATCTGCTGGACGACCTTTTCGCTTTCGGGCCAGTTCCAACTGGACTGCTTCTTGAGCAACTGTGGGTCCGAACCAAAAACGGCAGACGGCAACAAGAGCATCCAAAATGCGACTAGGTTTCGAATCATGTCTTTTTCCGGCAGTCGTTGGTTTGAGTGAATGAAAAAAAAAGGATTTACCAAGTATACCGTCACGCAAACTCGGTTGCATCTTTCCGTTACATTCCGCATATTTTTACAATGTTTTTGTTGGTTCCGACGTCCCTTCTGTTGGACACCTCCACCGCCCAGAATGTGGAAATTTTCTTTTCCAGACGCAACTACCGACTGGCTGGCGACTTAGCCCCAACCCCCTCTTTTGGTGGAGTTGCCAGTGGATTTCGGTCACACAAGAATCAGGCTGACTGCACAGATAAAAGTCCGTTTCCTCAAAAGCGACCTCTCCGAACCCCCCTTGTGGGCCTGGAGTGACGATTTTGCCAAATTCGATTTGTAGGGGGACGGTCTTCAAAGCAGACTTGTTAGAGCAGGGACGCGACCCCAAACGAAGGCTGGCCTCAGTTGGAACACCGATGGCTAGACCCCAACCCCTTAAACGTAGAACCAAGATCGCGTCCCACCATGGCCAATGTTGACCGTGCCTATAACACTGTTCGTCACGAGCTTGCCGAGCTTGGACTCTTAGCCGATGGTGTCTATCTAGATACCGTGGAGCTTTGCATTTCGAACGTGAAAAGCTCGGGAGAGCGAGGCTATGTATTTGAGCAGGTCGGTCACTATGCCAAGCGCGGCTACCGCCCTGGTGTTATCTATTTGCCTCGTGACTTGCCGCATCAGCCGTACAAGCCAGGGATGACGCTCAGCGATACGATTCGTCATGAGTATGCTCATGCTTGGTATTACATCGATCCAAGTTTTTTTCGACAGGATTGGTTTCAACGAACGTTTGGCGAAGCCTATAGCAACTGTACCTCGACTCCCTACCAAACATGGCGTCGTCATTTGAAACGCGATCCAGATTATCAAGCGGGCAAACGACGCTGTCGGAGCGAGCAGGGAAAACTGAAGTTCTTTTATGGTTGCTTGTTTCAGCAATTCATTACCGACTATGCGTCAACCAATTCGAGCGAGGACTTTGCTGAGACTTTTATGTTCTACGTCAAGTACCGCCGTTCCCTTTCGAGATTCCGAAACCGGCCGGTAGTCTACCATAAGCTTAAGATGGTGGAGCGTGCAGTGAACATGGCCAGCCGTAACGTGAAGCAGTTTTCCGACCGAACGTATCGAAGCCGAACCGCATAGAGTTGGATCGCTACTGCCGAGGGTCGAAATATTGAACTAACACCTAATTCTCCACCTTGGGCTAAACTGAGCGGACCCCAGGTCGACTGCTCCATTGTCAAGGTACTCCATGTCCTCAAACCGCATTCGCGTTCTTTTATGCTCATCTTCGATGGATGGCGGAGGGAGCGAAAAGCAACTTTTGTATTTGCTCAAGGGGCTAGATCGCGAGCGTTTTGAGCCCGTTCTCTATCTCCTTTATGAATCTGGCGTTTTGCTGGATGAGCTTCCAAACGACGTAAAGCGGATCGCATACTGGTCGGAAAACTCGATTCCGCGGTGGAATTGGCCAGGACGAATCCATCGGTTGCAGGTGCAGCATTTGGCAAAGGTCCTTCGGCGCGAGCAAATCGACGCGGTTTACGATCGACTCTTTCACATGACCCTCATCACAGGGCCGGCTACCGAATTGACCCATACGCCTCGCGTTTCCACCATTGTTTCACCACCGCAGTACGATCTTGTGAGATCGGAAAAACGGTGGATTACGATGAAGAAACGCGCTCTACATCACGCGTACTCGACAGCTAAGGCCCTGCTAGCCGTTGGCGAAGGCACTGCCGTAAACGCCTCCGAGTTCTACAACATACCACGGGCCGATTTTCAAGTGATGCTCAGTCCCATTGACATTGAAAGGATCGATTCGGAGAGTCAGAAAGCTTGGACAGGTCCCGTGCTTCGCCCAAATCGGAAGCATATCATCTCCATAGGCCGACTGAGCGACGAAAAAGGTCATCGTTACTTGCTGCAAGCCTATGCTAAATACTTGGTCGCCGCCAAAATGGATTTAGTCCCTGCGGCCGACCTACATTTGGTGGGCGATGGTGTCTTACGAAAAGAGCTACAGAGTCTCGCAGCCAGCCTGGATGTCGCCGATAGCGTTTTTTTTCACGGACAGGTGCACAGCCCTTATGCGCTCCTCAAACAATGCGATTTGCTTTGTTTGCCCTCTCTCTACGAAGGGATGCCAAATGCTTTGCTCGAGGCGATGGCTTGCAAAGTACCCGTTCTGGCCACTAATACAACTCAGGGGGCTGGTGAGTTGCTCCGCAGTCATTCGATCGGCAAGCTGGTTTCAAAAGCCAATGCCAATGAACTCGCAACCGCCATTCAAGATCGATTTCAACGACCAGCCCCTTGGCTCGAAAGAGTCGCTTCCGCCCGTACCTATGTCGAAACGCACCACGGCCTGCAGGCTTGGATCGACAAAATGAGCCAACTCTTGTTGCGAATCGCTAATAAGCCTTGAATCCGCAATGCGGAGCGACTCCAATATTCAAGTATGTCCCAAAAAACCGCGAATGTACCTGCGAACATACCCCAACCTGCTCGCCAACTATCCAACGTCTTGCAAAATCTGTTTAAGATCCCACGTGCCCAGATTTGTCCGTTGATCGAAGAAGGGTTCGTAACCGTTAACGGTCGAGTCAAACGCCAAGCGTTCTTCGTTGTCGAAGTCGGCGACCGAATCGGAGTGGA
>JBBRJI010000228.1:0-8277 GCA_038219625.1 Pirellulales bacterium
TACGACGGACTTCCAAGTCCGCCGAAAGGCACGACGGACAAAGATGTCCATCGTACAGAAGGTAAATTTATATCTGCCGCTCGCCTAAGCTAAGCCTGGGCTGTTAAAAATTCGGTATTGCGGCAATGTTCGCTTGCGCAGCTTTTATTCCAAAGTACGGTAGCCGGAAAGCATAACAATCCACAGGACAAGCCTGTGGTATTGCCCGAATCCCGCAGCCTTGTGCTGCGGATCGTTCGGGTTTTCTGGCTACGTACCGCAGGCCTGCGGAACAAAACCGAATCAACCAAATGTTGAGTCAACCCCGAATTTTTAACAGCCCAGGACAAGCCCCCGACCAACCTGAGGAGCCCAGCCCGACCAACCTGAATGGCCAGATCGCAGAACAGAACAAAACTCGCATCAACGCACTTTTCGTAAACTGCTATTTGTCGCACAGCTGTCGTTACTTTTCTTCTTTTTCGTCTTCGTTGTATTCGTATTCGAGGTCGGCATCTTCGCCGACTTCGAATTCATCGTCCTCGTCGACGAAATCGTCCAATTCTCCATCGAGGCTTTCGCCTGCATCGGCAGCGGACATCCCATCGTTGTCATCGCGCTTTTGACGCTGCTCCTTATTCAAATCATCCCGTTCATCGTCGCGTGCCCGCGGCTGCAAGTAGAGCTTGATCGGTATTTCGCCGAACGGCAAATGGTCACGAAGGAAGGTAAGCAGGTAGCGCTGGTAGGTTTTTGAAAATCCCTGCGGCTGATTGCAAACCAAAATGATCGTCGGAGGCAAGCTTGTTATCTGCGTCGCGTAATATATCTTTGGTCGTTTCATCATGAACATCGGGGGTTCATGTCGCTCTAACGCGACCTTTACCAGTTTGTTCAATTGATGCGTTGAGATACGTTCATTCGCTTGCTTGAAAAGCATTTGAGCGTGGTTGAGCAACGCTTTGACATTCTTACCGGTCTGCCCTGTGATGAATCCGATCGGGCAATACGCCATAGTCGGGAACGTTTCATGCACATATCGAACCCAGCGCTCGGTCGGCATTTGACCAGCTAGCAAATCCCACTTATTCACAACGAAGATGCAGGGTTTGTATTGGTCGGCAATGTAGTGTGCGAGCTGTTTGTCGACTTTGCTCATCTGTTGCTTGGAGTCAAAGAACATCAGCACCACGTCGGCACGCCTGATGCTACGCTGGGCTCGGTGCATCCCGTACCAATCGATATCGGTCTTGACGCTTTTGTTCCTTCGAAGTCCGGGGGTGTCCATGGCCATGAATTTGTGTCCGTCTAAGTCGAACATGACGTCGACGCAATCGCGAGTCGTGCCGGGCACTTGGCTGACAATCATGCGTTCCGCTTTGACCAGCGTGTTGACGAAAGTGCTCTTTCCCACGTTGCGTTTGCCTACAATCGCAAGTTTCATCATGGGGGGTTCGACTTCGGTGGGCATCGCATCCAATTGCGGGATACGTTGAACAACCAAATCGAGCAATTCGTCTTTGTTTCGATTTTGATGCACGCTGACTCGAATCAACCAACCGCGTCCCAACTGATGGAATTCATCCGCGTTGGTATCCAACGAAGGGCTGTCGGTTTTGTTCGCAACCAACAAAATCGGCTTGTTGATTTTGCGAAGTCGATCGGCAACTTCTTGATCTAGCGGCAAAAGGCCGGCTCGGGAGTCGACCACAAACAACAAAACATCCGCATCGTCGATGGCGATTTCAATTTGGGCTTCGATATCGGCCGTGAGATTGTCAACGTCAATGATCCCCATTCCGCCCGTGTCGATCAGCTCGAAATGATGACCTCGATGTTCGATCAACGTGGTTAAGCGATCGCGAGTCACTCCAGCCGTGTCCTCAACGATCGCAAGCCGTCTGCCCGCAATCCAATTAAAGAGAGAGCTTTTGCCGACATTGGGTCGGCCAACAATGGCTACGCGAGGAATTGGCATCGAGCAAAAAAGAAAAATCGAGAACTGAGAAAACGGGAATCAATCTGGTATGTTAGTCTTAAGTTGCCTTTTGCGGGAGTGTTCCGTTTCCCACAACTTGCTAGAATTCGGTGTTTCCTCCAGCATTGTGCCCAGTTGCACCGCAAGGAATCAGAGGAAGGCACAGGAGTCAATGAGAAACGGACGGCTCGGAGAGCCGTGCTACACTGGAAACCGCAGGGAAACAGAGAAATGCACAGGAATCAGTGGAAAACGGCCAGTGTTCAGCTCCTAAAGCATTGGAGTCGGAGCGGAGTTTCACAAATTCCTGCTGGAACAGCTCAATCGGTCGCTGCCGCCAGATCTTGGTTAGAAGAAAACGATCCCGTCGTTTTCGATGAGGAGGGGCCTTCAAGCTCTTCACCGGGATCACTCGCTTTAGACGTAAGGCCGGCAGATGCAAGCCCCTTTTCCACGGCTTCCACGGCACCAGAATCGAGGCAAACGGCCCCAGCTATCGCGGAGTCGGTGCTGCCGGCCAAAGTGGATTCCGTGGCATTGCCAACAACCACGAAAAAACTGGCGATTCCAGCAGTGAATGTCGGCGAATGGAACGCTCCTCCTACTGCGATTCCAGATCGGCAAGGAGTTTTTGACTCACTCAATGCGCAAGTCATGGCATGTCGCAAATGTGAAGAGATCGTTTGTCGACGTCAACGCACCGTTTTTGGAGTAGGAGCGATCAACGCTCGCGTGGTGATGTTTGGCGAGGCACCAGGTGCCGACGAAGACCGCGTAGGGGAGCCCTTTGTTGGGGCCGCAGGCCAGTTGCTGGACAAAATCCTGGTCGCGAGTGGCTTAAAACGGGCTGAGATTTACATCGTAAACGCTCTGAAATGTAGACCGCCCAACAACCGAACGCCAACGGACGCAGAAATTGAAAATTGCAGGCCATACTTTGAAACTCAACTCGAAACGATTCAACCGGAATACATCGTCTGTTGGGGATCTGTGGCTGTTCGAGCGGTTCTTGGCAGCACCGACAGCGTCGGACGATTGAGAGGCAAGTTCCATTCGTTTCGAGGCGCGAAAGTATTGGTCACCTACCATCCCGCCTATTTATTGAGAACGCCAGACGCGAAAAAACTTACCTGGGAAGACATGAAAATGTTAATGCAGGATATGGGCATTCCAATTCCGACGCGTCCTTGAATGTAATTGCTTGCTCAGTTCTAATAGACAGCACCGCTTGTCTTTTTTGTCAAAATCACCAAATGAATTCGGTACTATGAGACCTTTTTCTGCTTCGCTTCTTGTCGCTCTGTTGCTTTCTTTCGTTCTGATTCCCAACGCCTGGAAAAGGGCAGTTGCCGCTCCTTCCCCAGAAATCAAGTTGGGCGCGGCAGGCAACCCCGGTGTCGACATGACGTCAGAGACCACGAATGCAACGACAGAAACAAAGCATCCAGCAACCGTCCGCCCGTCACGATCCTTGGTTCTGGTGGCCAGCCTGACGGTTTTCGTTCTCTCGATTTTTGTTGGATTTGAAATCATCGCCAAAGTTCCACCAACGCTGCACACGCCGCTGATGAGTGGCTCGAATGCCATCAGTGGAATCACAGTGGTGGGAGCCATCATTGCTGCTGGCTACCAAGAAACCGGTGTGGGTAGCTTGTTCGGTTTGGTTGCAATCGTGCTGGCGATGATCAATGTGGTCGGTGGATTCCTGGTGACTCATCGCATGCTATTAATGTTCAAAAAGCGATAGGCCAAGTTGCAACTTTCTTCCCGCTACACTTTATCTTTGTGAGTCCTTGATGATCGCAGTTGTCCCACTTATTTATTTGGTTTCGGCAATGCTCTTTATTGTCGGGATAAAATTGATGTCGACTCCGAGGACTGCGGTTCGAGGTAATCTCGTCGGCGCATCGGGAATGGCGCTCGCCATTGTTATTACGCTATTTGACCGAGGTGTTTCCGGCTATCTATTCATTGCTATAGGTCTGATTGCAGGAACTGTCATCGGGACATCCATGGCCAATCGTGTCCAAATGACATCTATGCCACAGCTTGTTGGAATGTTGAATGGCTTAGGAGGAGGCGCGTCCGTGCTAGTTGCGTTCTCCGGCCTCGTACACCATGCCGACCAACCGATCGACACATTAATTGCTGTTGGGATCTCAGGCATGATTGGCGCAGTTACGTTTTGGGGGAGCCTTGTGGCGTATGCAAAATTGGAGGAATGGAAGCAGTTCAAGAAGCCTTATTCTCTACCAAATCAACAACTGATCAATTTGGGGCTCGTCGTTCTGGACTTTTTGCTAGTGGGAATCCTTGCGTTTTCGCACAGTATGAATACGCAAATTTTTTGCTATGTTGCGATCTCGATCGTATCCAGTGTGCTTGGAGTGTTTCTCGTCAATCCGATCGGTGGCGCTGACATGCCCGTCGTGATCTCTCTGATGAATTCGTATTCGGGGGTGGCTGGGGCTGCTACTGGATTCGTGCTCGATAACAACGCCTTGATTATTTCAGGTTCCCTCGTCGGTGCCTCGGGAATCATTCTCACACAGATCATGTGCAAGGCCATGAACCGCTCACTTAGCAACGTGCTTTTTGGAGTCATGGCTGGAAGTGGATCGGACAGCAACGTAGACGAGATGTATGCGAACGTACGTAGCACGTCGGCGGACGACATCGCCATGATACTCGATGGTGCCCAACGCGTTGTCTTCATCCCTGGCTACGGCATGGCGGTCGCCCAAGCTCAACACGCTGTGCGGGAACTGAGCAAATTGCTCGAGGCCCGCGGCGCCTCAGTGGAATACGCGATTCACCCGGTTGCCGGCCGTATGCCTGGGCACATGAATGTGCTCTTAGCAGAAGCCGACGTGTCGTACGACAAACTCAAGGAAATGGATCAAATCAATCCGACTCTGGACAGTGTCGACGTCGCCATCGTCATCGGAGCCAACGACGTGGTGAATCCATCTGCACGAAACGACCCGAAAAGTCCGATTGCAGGCATGCCAATTATCGATGTCGACAAATGCAAAACCGTCATTGTTATCAAACGCAGCCTAAGTCCAGGTTTTGCTGGTATACCTAACCCGCTCTTCGCCTTGCCCAACACCCTCATGTACTTTGCCGACGGCCAGCAAGCCGTCCTCGACATCGTCAAAGCGATCAAAGATTTATAAGCCTAGTCAAATGGGTCGCCGCTCCAAAAACTTCAAACTTTAAACTTCAAACTTCTCTCCGTGTCCACCATCGCAGCGTCAAACGAACTTCCATGCACCGATGTGCTCAGTGAGCTTTGGCAACGTTACGCGTTCGCCAACGACGCTGGTCCCTATTTGCTGATCCCGGAAGCGGTCCTGCAGCCGAGAACGGAATCTGAGGTTCAAGCGATCTTCAAGGCTTCGCGTCTGGGTCGAAAACCGATCGTTTTTCGCGCGGGTGGAACAAGCCTATCGGGCCAGTCGGTGACCGATGGCTGGTTGGTCGACATCGGTCGTCATTGGCGGAAGATCGAACCGCTCGATCGGGGTTCCCGAGTGCGAGTACAAGGTGGTGCGATCGGTGGCATCGTCAACGCCACGTTGCGTCCGCTTGGCCGCAAAATCGGTCCTGACCCATCTTCGATCAATTCCGCCATGATGGGTGGCATTCTTTCAAACAATTCGAGCGGGATGTGCTGTGGCGTCGTGAACAACGCCTATCACACTCTCGACTCGATCCGCTTTGTTTTGCCCGACGGATCGGTCTGGGACACATCCCTTCAAAACGAAGCGTCACGATTCGAAGCAGAACAGGCGTCGATCGCCAGAACACTCACCCAACTGAGGGCCGAGATACTGGGTTCCCCGGTCTTGTTGGAAAAAATCCGCCGCAAGTACAAGCAGAAGAACACAGTCGGCTATTCTCTCAATGCCTTTGTGGATTATGAGCGACCGTTGGACATTTTGTCACATCTCTTGATCGGCGGCGAAGGTACGTTGGCGTTCATTTCCGAAGCCGTGTTGAAGACGTTGCCAGAATTACCTGAGAAAGCGACTTCGTTAGCCTTTTTCCCAGACGCAAATACCGCCTGCGAAATCATTCCGGAATTGATCGATATTCAATGCGACGCGGTGGAGTTCATGGATCGCGCCTCGATGGAGTCGATTCGCAATTTAGAAGGAGCACCCGCTGAGTTGCCGCAACGGCTGGATGAACACAAGAAATTGATGGGGCTGTTGTTCGAGTTTCAAGCCCCGGACAAGGACGCGCTTGCCAAAAAGCTGGACGCATTTCGTTCGCTGGTCGAGCCGCGAGCCAAATCGCTCAGCCCCATCGAATTTACGGAAAATAAAAAGAAGCAAGCTTATCTGTGGAAGCTTCGCAAGGGCATGTACCCGGCGGTCGCTGCCGTGCGTGGCCGAGGCGAAGCGGCGATCTTGGAAGACGTGACATTCCCGTTGGAAAGACTTGGTGCAGCGATCGTTGATCTGCAAGCCATGTTTGTAAAGCACGCGTATTCGAACGGAATTATCTTCGGTCACGCTCGCGACGGCAACTTGCATTTCGTCATCTCGCAAACGATGGCCACGAGTTCTGATACCGACAAGTACGGGAGGTTCATTGACGACATGGTCGACCTCGTTGTGCATCGATTCGATGGTGCATTGAAAGCCGAGCATGGAACAGGCCGCAACATGGCTCCGTTTGTCGAAACGGAGTGGGGTTCCGAAGCCCTTGGTATCATGCGACGACTCAAGAGCGCGGTCGATCCGGATGGTCTTCTCAATCCAGATGTGATTTTGACGTCGCGACCAAAACGTCATCTCGAGAACATCAAGGATTTGCCGGTTGTCGAGGAGGTGGTCGACAAATGCGTGGAATGCGGCGCGTGTGAGCCACGTTGTCCAAGTCGGGATTTTACCTTGTCGCCGCGACAACGCATCGTGCTCCGGCGAGCTCGCGAACGAATGCTTGCTGGCGGCAAACTTGAGTTAGCAAAACAATTGGATCGCGAATACGAGTTTGCGGGTAAGGCCTCGTGTGCAACGGATGGTTTGTGTGCCCTGGATTGTCCGGTAGCCATCAACACGGGAGACTTGATCAAGCAGCTTCGCAGCTCTTCCACTGGGCGAGTCGATTCGGCAGTTGTGTCCATGTTGGGGAAACATTTTGGCATGGCGGAACGGGTTGTCCACTTGAGCTTGCTAGCGGGCCGAGGAACGAGCGCAGTGATCGGTGATTCTGCATTGAGGACCCTCACTGGCGTGCTCGCCAAAGTCTTTCCGGGGTTTCCGCAATGGCATGCTGCCCTTTCGACCGACCACGGGGCCATCGATCGCTCATTGGTCAGCGACTTTGAGAGTGCGGAGGTCATTTACTGGCCAACTTGCATGTCCCGTATGATGGATGGAACCGCGGATGCGTTGCTGAGGGTTTGCTCGAAAGCTGGAGTTTCGGTCCATATCCCGAGAAATGCGACAGGAAAATGCTGTGGACAAGCCTTTTCATCGAAGGGCTACATCGATGTCGCAATCCAAAAGCAAAACGAGTTGCTCGACTCGATTTGGGACTGGAGCAAGCACGGTGAAAGGCCGGTTGTGCTAGATCTTGGGTCGTGCACTTCTTTTTTGAAAACAGGAATGCCCTATCTGGATCGTGTCCGCAAACATCGGCTGGAAACCTTACCGATTTTGGATTCGACGGAGTTGGCAGCGAGCTTGATTCCAAAATTGTCGATTGCGAAGAAGCTTGCGAATGTCGCGGTCCACTCGGTCTGCTCGAATCATCGCCACGGCTGGGAGGCGGCATTGAATGAGGTAGCGAAGGCATGTGCGGAGCAGGTGCATGCACCGCACGAAGGCAAATGCTGTGGGATGGGTGGAGACCGCGGATTCGAAATTCCAGCGTTAGCTTTGAGCGCCACGGCGGAGGTGGCTGGAAAAATGACCGAATCCAAGAGCGAGGTTGGTTTTACGAATGCACGTTCCTGTGCGATTTCGCTCAATAGCGGAACTGGCCGACCTTGGCGGAGCATTTTCCAACTCTTGGATGAATGTTCGTCCTCATCTGACTTGTAGCGCACATGAACGGAATATCGGCGGGCGTGGGGACGGTGTGGCACGCCCAAAGCGATGGGGCGATGGGCGTGGGCGTGGGAAGTGTGTGGCACGCCCAAAGCGACTAGCGATGGGCGTGGGAAGTGTGGCAAATGACTCTAGTTCGACTGTCCCAGATCAGTCTTTAGTAAACATTCGCCGAAGGTGTGTACGTAAGCTGACTAGGTCTTGTTGAATGGAGAATTGCTTTTCGACCCAGCGGCGAAATTGATGGCGAAGATT